>NZ_VPEY01000048.1:0-7564 GCF_013416935.1 Acinetobacter sp. YH1901141
GTGGACATTTACCTTCCCGTTTTAACCGTGATAAAGCACGTCCATATGTGGGTGCTTTATCCGTGTTGATCACTTGTGGAATTTGCCACTTCTTCACATTATTTAAAATTTTTCCAAGAAAACAATAAGCTGAATGGGTATTTCGTCTAGCAGAAAGATAGAAATCAAGAGTATGGCCACGTTGGTCAACTGCACGGTATAGATATGCCCATTTGCCATTCACTTTTACGTAAGTTTCATCCAGATGCCATAAATGTCGATCTGTAGGATTACGCCAATACCAACGTAAACGTTTTTCCATTTCTGGAGCATAACGCTGAACCCAGCGATAAATTGTGGTGTGATCAACATTCACTCCACGTTCGGCCAGCATTTCCTGAAGTTCACGATAGCTGATGCCATATTTACAATACCAACGAACAGCCCAAAGAATGATTTCACCTTGAAAGTGCCGACCGTGGAAGGGATTCATCTGCTGTATCTCGAAATAAATAAGATATTTAGCTTATCATGTCAGCCTATTTGCAACAGTGCCCAACTTGCGACACTAAATTGGGTAGATTGGTTCAATAAAGAGCGTGTACATAGTGCACTAGGTTATGTATCACCTTTTGATTTTGAAGCAATGTACTATGATAAGATTAACCCGTTAGGTCAGGTGGCCTAACTTAAATAAAAAACTCTCCGACAAACCCGGTACGGTTCACCTTTATCTTTGTTTGTGATGAATACATTAGCAAGTTCCCATTTAGGTGCTGCATGAGAGAGAATTGGTAAAGATAGACAGAGTCCTAAGATAAACTTTTTCATTAATTGTCCTATGAAATCTCATAATGATTTGTTAAATCATAACTTAATTTATTGCTGATCTAGCTTAGCTTATAATTAATTTGAATTATTTTTACGTTGTTTGAGAACTTCTAATCCTAAATCCTTCCAAATTTGCCATTTCATATCATTTGGGTCTATTTCAGCAGTTTTAAGCAGAATTCCAAGTAATTCGGCTGGGTCACGCTGATCAAGGTTAGCAATTTCAAAAAGTGCGCCTAATTGAATGAGATGACGTGTACGAGCTTTTCGTTCAGCTTCCTTTTCTGCATTCAGTAATTTTCTGACTGCTATCTTCTGTTTATTCGCTCGATCTATGGCTTTTTCAGCTTTGATCAAGGCATTCAATTTTTTCTCTTGGTCGGGAGTACGGTATTGGATTTGAGCTAATTCTAATAAAAGCTTTTGTGCATCACTGGGATTCTTTAAAGCAGAAATGTAGGTAATTTTTTCAGACAGCCAATCATTATTCATATTCAATTCCTTAATTCATATACCGCAAAAGCACAGGCTCAATACTCAAAGAACGATAACAAAATAATTACGTCCAAGGTACGCAATTTTGTTAAAGTCGTTCTAGAGATTGTCGCCTGTACTTCCATCAAAAAATTGATGGCGCGCTTAGACGTTTCTCAATTTCATTGAGAAACCTAAGCACGTTAGGGACTTCATCCCTAAAACCCTGAAACTTCTTTTTTTCGTTCAATTGAAAATTGAATGAAAAAAAGAAGTACCAAAGCTAGGAGCAACAGCATGCAACTAAAACAGGTATTGGGAAAAATCAAAGATATTAGTTTTGGCGTGATCGCAGCACCGCTAATTATCATCATTATGATGTGGGCTTCGATACTTGATCAAAGAGCGTTTAAAAAAGAACGTAACCGAAAAAAGGAACAGGATAAGACCTAATGGCGATTGCTCGTTTAAGTGTCAAAGTCGGTAAGGCAGGTAAAGCAGCACCGCATGCCGAATATATTGATCGGGATGAAGAAAAAAAGCTGAAACAAGAACAGGCAGAAACCGACCTTGAACATAGTGCCTATGGGAATATGCCGAAATGGGCTGAACATAATCCGATTACCTTTTGGGAAGCAGCCGACCTTTACGAGCGCAAAAATGGCAGTACCTATCGAGAATATGAAATTGCCCTGCCTAGAGAGATGAATGCCAAACAACGTCTAGAACTGGTTGAGGAGTTCATTCAGTCCGAGATCGGCTCAAAATATCCATATCAGTTTGCGATTCATAACCCTAAAGCAATGGACGGCAACGATCAGCCCCACGTGCATCTCATGTTTAATGAACGTCTGCAAGATGGAATCGAACGAGATCCAGAGCAATATTTCAAACGCTATAACAGCAAAAATCCTGAACGTGGCGGAGCTAAAAAAGACAATACAGGCAAGAGTTACCAGGAACGAAAAATTGATATTAAAGACCTACGCCAAAGATGGGCGGATTTATGCAACAGCCATTTAGAAAAACATCAAATTGATAGCCGTATTGATATGCGAAGCTACAAAGAGCAAGGCATAGAGAAAGAACCCGAAAAGAAACTGTTACCAAGCCAAGCCAAAGACCCTGAAATTAGGGAAGCCCTACAACAATCACGTACAGCCTATAAAGAGCTTGAGCGACTAGACTTAGGCGACCCCAAACAAGACCTGAAAGACCTCAAAAACAGCCCAATTTCAGACAAAGAAATTAAACAGGGTATTGAGAGCTTTAAGGCTGATTTTGACAGCTTTAAACAGCTTGCTTTGGAACAGTACAAACAACAGCAGAAATTAGAAAGAGAGCAACAGAAAACAATGAAGTTTAGAGGGATGAGCCGATGACACCTGATGAAAAAAAGCTATATGCACTAATGGCAGTTGCAGAACAACAGCAGAACCTCGTCAATCAGGCCGTTAAAGAGCTTCAAATCACGAAAGAACACATTCAAAGCACTATTGCTGGGCAGACCCACCATACTGTATCAAAATCGCTAAATACGGGCTTACAGGAGGGTACAGCGGAGCTTATTAAGACCGCTAAAGCACTTGGACGCTTGAATAATTCAATTGAATCAGCCCGTGATCAGTTGTCATGGAAGCTCATTACCATTGTTCTAGGCATCTTTGCCATTCTGATGCTTGGTATCATTTGGCTGTTTAGTGTTTATATCAAACCTTTAGGCAATATCCCGCAGATCGAGAGCCTGAGACAGCAAGGCATCCAGTTTGATATTGGAAGTTGTAAAGTTGATGGAGAATCTAAACCGTGTGTCCGAGTGATGAAAAAGCAGTGCGGATATGGAAAAAATGGCGATTTTTGTGTCATAGACCCAAAATAATAAGAATATTTCTTATGCTAAAAGAAAATTCTTACTTAATTTCAATTCTACGAGAGGAAAAGGGGTAATCATGCCATTGATTGAATATTACGGCTTGTTATTTGAATGGCATGACCAAAAAATGGATTTAGTCTACAGAGGGCGTGAAATTACGTTCGAAGAAGTCTGTAGTATTTTCCTTGATCCTGCATTGATGTCTTTTGATGATGTAGGACACTATGACGAACAACGACTAATATCAGTCGGTTTAAGCAATCGTGGTAGACTATTAACAGTGGTTTGGGTTGAACGTGGAGATGTTGCGAGAATAATCACTGCATTTGAACCATCACATCACCAAAAGCGGAGGTACAGCAATGCAAAATGAATTAGAACGCTATAAAAATTTTGATCCTACCAATGCCCCATTGGTTAAACCTAGTTTTGTGAAAAAATTACAGGAACGTCACGCCATCGCTCAAGCAAAGGCTTTTGATGCTGATGTGGTGACATGGTTAGGTTCACAAGATAATGAAACAAAACAACATATTAACGATATGGTTCGCCATATTATGGCATTGAAACGTACTTAATTAGGTATGACCTCCCTTTTTTGTTTTAATGTTTGATTGATTAATTAGAAAGCTCATTTGGTATTCATACCAAATGAGCTTTTACTTTATAGTTTTTGAAGGATACGCCGTGGTTAAGGAAGTTGTTATGTTGAAACATTCAAGTTTGGAAAGAAAAGAGTTCAAGCATGAAGAACTTGCACTAATAAAAAAACTTGATTTCAACGATATTGAGATTATTAAGCCTGATAATCTTGGACAAATCTTAATTTGGACTTCTAAACTTGCTGAATATCATCATGCTCAATTTGTTGAATTTAGTCATAAGTTAGATATTGTTGATGAAATAGAAGAGCGAGAAGAGATTAACAATAAGATTAATTTTTATAGAAAAAGTAGAGTTTTAGAGAATCATATCAAGGATTTCTATCTAAAAAAGCTATTGGATCAAGGAGAAGCGACAGTAAAGGGATATATCAAACATCCGATTAAACAGGATACAAATTACGCTGTAATTTCTTATCACGGATATCATTTTGTTAGTTTTGCTACTCCAGAGATTATTGAAAAATTTCCCTTACATTTTATTGATTTTGTACAAAGTGAAACACCAAAGACATTAGCAGATATACACTCTGATGAAGCTGTACTGCTATCAACGGTTAAGAATTTTATAACGCCCTTTAAAGAACAATATAAAAAAATAAAGAGTAAAAATAAGGAGATCAAAGAACACAATACGGTCGTACATAAAATTTATATAAAAATTAAAAATAAAGAAGCAACTTTGCAAAAGCCAACAGATTCAAAGCCTAAAGAATCTAGCCCCAAATCTGATGAAAAGATTACTTTACCAGTAAAAATGAAGCAGGTAGCTATTCAGCAAAATATAGCTTCACAAGAAAAGTCAATTACTGTGATTAAGAAGCGAAAATTTGCTTTAAATAAGGATAAGTAAATTTGTAATTGTAAATTATAAAGAAAATCCCCCCTAAGCCTTGCAACTTAGAGGGGTTTTCCAGTAAATTCTACGGTACGCAGTTATTTGATGTTAACCCATCGAATAACGAAGATCATAAGGTTTGGCGACCGTTATGATTTCACCAAAGGCTGGTACCTGAACTCTATTTTCACAATAAACAGTGTTTAGATCAAGTCTCAAAATGATAAGTCTTCGTTAATCCGTGTTTTAAATCATCAAATAAGCATCATAGATCGAGCTTTGCCTGCTTCTGCGTGTCCGTTTTAGGGATTGGCATGCGTTGCATGTGGAGGGAATAAGTGTCACTGGTGCAACGTAGCGATAGTCGAAAGGCTAAACCGCTACAGGGGAATCTCACAAAAGCGGAGCGTTAAGAGTAGCTGTATAGGTTGGTTAAGTTGCATGTTGGGGAAACCCTCGCAGAGATACCGCCATACTTCGACAGGGAGCGCGTGGGAGAAGGTGCAAGACCTTTAGTCCTTGTCTGCATAGTCTGCAAAGCTATGTGCGGATACGACCGATATACGTGGCTCCGAAGCCAAAAGAATATGCGGTAAATCGGCAATACTTAAAGGATGTGTCATTTTTTTAAATGACCGCCTTTAGGGAGAGTATTGCCGAAACTCTCTCAACCGTTCACCAAAGCCAAAGCACGAAGTGCGACGCTTGGGTAACGAGTTGAGAAGTTGAGAGCATGTGCTTTTGCTTTTATAGGTTTTTATATTTTTATAGAAGAGCTTTTGAGAAGCTTGTTCTGCTTAGGCTATTATTAAAATCCAATTCTGTTTGTATTAATAATAATGTTATTAGAATATTTTCCTCTGACATCATCGCAAACAGTTGTATAGCTATAATATTCATAGGTTTTTAGAGTACCAATAATATAGCCTCTTTGAAAAATAGGTTCCCATTGATTAGTAAATGGGCTCAAGAAAAGACCTTGTGAACATTCAATCGCTAAATTATTTTTCACTACATTATTTTTAGGATTTGAGTGAACTTCTTTTATAGAAAAATATCTAATATCATTATTATTTGGTGCTGTTTTGATTGAATTTTTGTCTACATATATTTTAGAAATCTCACCTTGAACCGTACCGGGTTTGTCGGAGACCAAGCTTTCTGAGAGAATGTCCCGATGAAAAAAGTAAAATATACCCCTGAAATCAGAGAAAGAGCGGTTCAATTATTGATTGAATCCGAGAAAGATTATCCATCGAATTGGGCTGCGATCACCGCTATTGCTCCCTGAGCAGTATACTGCGCAAGGGTTGTACTCCTGAAACACTACGTGTTTGGTATCAAAAATATTTAGATAAACAAAATCCAGTTAAAGTACAGCAGCTTTCAGACCAAGAACGTATCAAACAACTCGAACGCGAAAATAAAGAACTGCAACGCGCCAATGAAATTCTACGTAAAGCAGCCGCTTTTTTCGCCCAGGCGGAGCTCGACCGCCCACACAAATAATGGTGGATTTTATCCATAATAATAAAGAGCTGTACGGAGTCGAGGCGATTTGTAGAATTTTACCGATCGCACCTTCAACCTATTACCGGACTCTAGATCTCTGTGAAAATCCAGAACATCGAGCAAAGCGAGATTTACATGACTTGCATCATGCTGAGGAGATTAAACGAATTTGGAAGGAAAGTTCAGGTCGGTATGGTGTACGTAAAGTCTGGCAAAAACTGAAACGTGAAGGCTATATTATTGCGCGCTGTACTGTTGCTCGATTAATGCAAAAGCTAGGTATAAAAGGTGTTTGGCGTGGTAAGAACAAACAAACCACCCGTAGCCGAGATGATCAAAAACGAGCGGATGACTTGGTAAAACGTAATTTTACTGCTGATCATCCTGACCAACTGTGGGTGAGTGACTTTACGTATATTCAAACAAATTCAGGCTGGGTTTATACTGCATTTATTATTGATGTGTTCTCACGAGCAATTGTTGGATGGAAAGTATCGACACGGATGAATACAGATATGGTGCTCGATGCATTGGAGCAAGCATTTAGGGCGGCAGAGGGGGCTGGAACGCTGAGTGCGCCCATGCCGCATTGCGAAGCAAAAGATAATCGGATAAAATGTAGCAATTCATATTCGTAAGCGTGGAGTAATCAGATGGGAAATTCCAAGTCAGCAGACAAGTAAGCCGCAACAACCAGTATTGTTGTTGCGGCGCTCTGTAAGGCTAGTCTCATCTGATTGCTGACGAGCAGACGTCGCCCGGTATTCCTTAATCGAGGGTTGATTCGTCATGACCACCACACGCCCCGCGTGGGCCTATACGCTGCCGGCAGCACTGCTGCTGATGGCTCCTTTCGACATCCTCGCTTCACTGGCGATGGATATTTATCTCCCTGTCGTTCCAGCGATGCCCGGCATCCTGAACACGACGCCCGCTATGATCCAACTCACGTTGAGCCTCTATATGGTGATGCTCGGCGTGGGCCAGGTGATTTTTGGTCCGCTCTCAGACAGAATCGGGCGACGGCCAATTCTACTTGCGGGCGCAACGGCTTTCGTCATTGCGTCTCTGGGAGCAGCTTGGTCTTCAACTGCACCGGCCTTTGTCGCTTTCCGTCTACTTCAAGCAGTGGGCGCGTCGGCCATGCTGGTGGCGACGTTCGCGACGGTTCGCGACGTTTATGCCAACCGTCCTGAGGGTGTCGTCATCTACGGCCTTTTCAGTTCGATGCTGGCGTTCGTGCCTGCGCTCGGCCCTATCGCCGGAGTATTGATCGGCGAGTTCTTGGGATGGCAGGCGATATTCATTACTTTGGCTATACTGGCGATGCTCGCACTCCTAAATGCGGGTTTCAGGTGGCACGAAACCCGCCCTCTGGATCAAGTCAAGACGCGC
>NZ_VPEY01000049.1:0-7372 GCF_013416935.1 Acinetobacter sp. YH1901141
GCAAAACACCTGAACAAAATTGGACAGGAATGTTTAAACCGAATGAAAAAATTCGCCTACGTTTTGTGAATGCATCTGCGATGTCTTTCTACGATGTCCGTATTCCTAACTTGAAAATGACTGTGGTTAGTGCTGATGGTCAGCCTGTGAAACCCATTTCTGTAGATGAATTCCGTATTGGTACGGCTGAAACTTATGATGTGATTGTGGAGCCAAAAGGTGGACATTATCAAATTGAAGCTGAGTCAATTGACCGTTCAGGTTATGCGATTGGTACGCTACACAATGAACTAAATCCTGTGACACACGGCATTCATATGCCTCAGCCACGTCCACGCTCGCTTTTGACTATGGAAGATATGGGACATGGTGGTGGTGATCATTCAGGAATGGATCATTCGAAAATGAACCATGGCGATATGAAAGGCACGGATCATTCACAGCATAGCGCAGTAAAACCGACTATGGAAGATATGGGACATGGTGGTGGTGATCATTCAGGAATGGATCATTCGAAAATGAACCATGGCGATATGAAAGGCACGGATCATTCACAGCATAGCGCAGTAAAACCGCAAAAAAATGATCAAGTGGTTTATGGTTGGGCAAATGCCTCTACACCTGCAGGTAATAAAGCCTTGCAATATAGCGATTTAAAATCATTAGAGCCGCAAAAAGATACTCGTGAAGCCAGCAGTGAATTGGTCGTGCGTTTGGGCGGTACTATGGAACGTTATATTTGGACCATTAACGGTAAAAAATTTAGTGATGCTGAGCCGTTAAAAGTGAAATATGGCGAGCGTATCCGTATCAAATTTATTAATGACAGTATGATGGCGCACCCGATGCATTTACACGGTATGTTTATGCAGTTGGAGAATGGTCAAGAGTCGGTAGATATGCCAAATAAACACACATTGATCGTACCACCGGGTAAAACAGTTACGGCTTTATTAACTGCGGATGAATTGGGTGAATGGGCAATCCATTGTCATTTGTTGTATCACATGAGTGCGGGGATGATGAACAAGTTAATCGTGGCGAATGTTAGCGATGAACAAGTATCTACAATGCCAATTCAAGGTACAAATTCGACTCAAACTCAACAAGTAACTGAGCAAAAAGGAGCTGAACATGCACATCACTAATTTTGTATTGAAAGCGATTTTTTCTGTTGCGGTATTGAGTTTAACGACCTTAAGTGTGGCGCACGAAGGGCATCATTCAACGACTCAGAATAATGGGAAAAATATGCCATCAATGAATCATCAAGCCATGTCTGAGATGAATCATTCACAACATTCTGCACAAGAGCATGCACAACACATGCAGATGATGGGGAAAATGAACCATGGTCAGATGAATCATGCACAACATCAGGCAACATCTACGGTTAATCATTTACATCATGTACCAGATGCGAATACTCAGCAGAGTTCGCATTATGATCATCGCTCAGAACACGGTGCGCAAATTTATGCGATTACGACGGTGGATAATAAGTGGTTTGTCAATGAAGATGGCACAGGCGGTTTAAAGTCAGAGTTTGAAACCCGTATTGGCACAGATGAAAATAAGGTTTTTATTAAAGTTCATGCCGATAAAGAAGAATCGCATGATGCACATTATGATGCCAAACTTTTATATAGCCGTATGATTTCAGACTTTTGGGATGCACAGATTGGTGCACGTTATCGCAGTGAAAAAGTTGAACTCGATGATCATCGCAAAGACACCGAAGAAAATGTTGATGCAGTGATTGGCTTACATGGTATGGCACCATATTTCTTTGAAACTGATGCTTATCTCTATGCAGGAGAAGACAGTTATGCGGGTTTTAGTCTAGAAACGGAACGTGATTTTCTGATTACGCAAAAGTTGATTATTCAAACTTATTTAGAGTTGGATGCGATCTTTAGTGATGACTCTAAATATGCGAAAAAAACTGGTTTAAGCAGTGCAACCGCAGGGCTTGAAACTCGCTATGAAATCAGTAAAAAGATCATGCCGTATATCGACATTGCCTATGAGTATTCAAAAGGTAATGATGAAACGTCGTGGCAAATAGAATCAAACTCTGAGAAAGGTTGGTTATATGGAGCTGGTGTTAGATTTAGATTTTAATTAATTTAATGATTACTAAATAGCTTTATTTAAATAAAACTCTAGCTTAATGTGGCCGGAAGCAAAATGTTAACTTATTTTGCTCCCTCCCATTTAACATAATAGAGCTTATACGAAACGCAATTTAAAATATTATTGTTTTTCATATAGTTATAAAATTTTGACTGACTTCAAAAACAGTAAAAAGCCGACTTAGAAACAAGTCGGCTTTTTTATGAGCAGGTTTGATACCTTTTGCCAAGAACATAGGTTATTAAATAATCAATTGATAAAATATATTCTTATTATTTCATTTACTCATAAAATATATTCATTATAATGTTGTGTATTCGATCGAATACAATAAAGAGGAACTTTCATGACCGAGATTAAACGTCTCCCTGAATTTGATGAATGGCTAGATAGCATTAAAGACAGTATGACCCGTCTTAAACTGAATCGAAGATTAGATAAGGTTCAGCGTGGTAATTGGGGCGATGTAAAGCATCTTCAAGAAGGTGTTTGGGAAATGCGAGAGTTCTTCGGACCAGGTTGGCGCATGTATTACATCAAACATGGTGATGTAATCATTGTGATGCTTGGAGGTGGTGATAAATCTACACAGCAAAAGGATATAGAACGAGCTGTTGATTTATCAAAATCTTTAGAGGATTGAAAAATGGTTAAAATAGCTGATCTACCTAGCTTTGACATGGCAGAAGCACTTAAGAGTGAAGAAGATATTGTAATGTATCTTAATATGGTTCTTGAAGAGAATGACCCTGCTGAACTAGCTCATGCACTTGGTGTAATTGCTAAAGCTCGTGGTATGACTCAAATCGCTAAAGAAGCAGGAATTGGACGTGAAGCACTTTACAAAGCACTCCGTCAAGATTCAGCACCTCGTTTTGATACGATTAATCGTGTAGTAAATGCTTTAGGTCTAAAACTAACTGTGCAGAATGCATAACTATTAATAAAATTTTGTCTAAGTTCCATCTTATTTAACATAAAATCTCTTATGCGAAATTTCAGTGTAAGCCCAAAGTAGAAATGTCCGGTTTCTCCAAAGTAAAAATGTCCGCTTTTAGAATATGCGCTTTTGCGATTATCGAAGCGGACGGTTTGATATGTTGGTGTCTATGTCGGATAAAGAACTTAAACGATTGTCGGTCTTGCAAGAAATCTGCGATCAACGCATAACTCAACCTCAGGCTGCTCAGCTACTTCATATCTCAGAACGTCAGATCAGACGCTTACTGCAGAAATACAAAGCTCAAGGTCCCGCTGCATTAGCCCATGCCGGTCGTGGCCAAATCAGCAATTCTAAACTTCCTGAAGAACTCAGACTTAAGTGTCTCAATATTGTTTCAGATCAACTTTATGGTTTCGGACCCACTTTAGCGCATGAAAAGCTCACCACTGTTCATGGATTTGATATTTCAGTGGAAACACTACGTTCTTGGATGATTGCAGCCGATTTATGGATCCCTCGCTGCAAGCGCCTGAAACGACCATATCAGCCTCGTTATAACCGAGATTGTTATGGTGAATTGATCCAAATTGATGGCTCACACCATGATTGGTTTGAAGGCCGTTCTGCCAAGTGCTGCCTACTGGTATTTATCGATGATGCCACAGGAAAATTGCAGCATTTACGCTTCTGTGCGTCAGAGTCAGCCTTTGACTATATGATTTCGACACGTTTATATATCGAACAGCATGGTAAGCCATTGGCATTTTACAGTGACAAACATTCAGTTTTTAGGGTGAATCAAAGTAGCAAGAAAGACACCAAGATTACCCAGTTTGGACGTGTTCTGAGCACTCTCAATATCGATATCATTTTCGCTAACTCCCCTCAAGCCAAAGGTCGTGTAGAACGAGCGAATAGAACACTTCAGGATCGTCTGATTAAGGAGATGCGTTTAGAAGGCATCAGTTCAATTGCAGATGCCAATAAGTGGCTGCCGTGCTTTATTGAGCAATTTAATCGTAAATTCGCCAAGATGGCTTTTAATCCCAAGGATCTACATCGGCCTATCGCTGAAACAGCCGAAGAATTAGATGATGTTTTTACCTGGCGTGAACCCCGCAGGGTCACGAACAGCTTGACGATTACTTATGATAAATGCGTATATATCTTGGAAAACAGCGAAGAAAATCAAAGATTGGTCGGCAAGTATCTTGAGTTCTTGGAATATCCGGATGGTACTGTAGCCATTGAATATCAGGGAAGAAAAATCAATTACAGCATCTTTGATAAATTAAGTCAGCTCAACCAGAGAGAGATCGTTGAGAATAAACGTTTGGGTTCTGTGCTGGCACATATTCAACAACAGCATGAACAACTGGAACACCAAAACAAACGCAATCGTTCTCAAAAGATGCCACGTAGACAAGCACAGAAAACAGCGATTGAACAACGAAATCTAAATCCTGTGCTTGACTTGGAAATGTCCATATAGGACATTTCTATTTGGTTATTAGGTAGGACATTTCTACTTGGGAATAACATAAAAATGGGAGTCTTTAGCTCCCATTTTTATTGTTAAACATTGAATCCTATATGTTTTCCTGTTGGAAGCTCTACATCAATACGGAGCTTCCCGCCCATTGCCTCAACATACTTTTTCATGGTTGAAATCTTAAGATCATTGCCACGATTTTCTATTGCTGAAAGCGATGGCTGTTTTATTCCCAAAGTTTCAGCAAGTTCCTTTTGAGAGATTTCAAGTTCTTCACGAATAAGATGAAGCTGATTTTCTAGCAGTAATTCATCTGCCATTTTTTGAATACGGGCTTGGCTCTCTGGAGAGCGGCTAGCTAACAATTCTTGCAGAGTCTTAGCCATTAGATTTATCTCCTAGGGTGGTGAGATGAAGTTGGTATTGTTCATCTGCAATATCCAGCATGTCTTTATAAAAACGCTTTTTACTGCCTTTATCAGCAATACATAGAACAATAGCCTGTCGTAAAGGATCAAATGCGAAGAAAGCTCTCAGTGGTTTACCTCGATGTTGAACACGAAGCTCTTTCATGTTGGTAAATTTAGAGTCATAGACAGTATCTACTAAAGGGCGGCCTAAACTTGGTCCTTGCTGCTGTAGAACAACTAGGGCAGCCAGAACCTTCTCTTGTGTTGATTCGTCTTGCTGTTCAAGCCATTCATTAAATAGATCTGTCGTAATGACTATCCACATACCACAACCAAAATATAGATTATAGTCTATATTTTAGGAGCATTATGCTTGTTTTGCAAATGAGAAATGATAGGCAATAAAAAACCCCAGCATCCTGCCGGGGTTTTTCATATTGGGGTCGTTTGCGGGAAGGGGCGGAATCCTACGCTAAGGCTTTGGCCAGCGATATTCTCCGGTGAGATTGATGTGTTCCCAGGGGATAGGAGAAGTCGCTTGATATCTAGTATGACGTCTGTCGCACCTGCTTGATCGCGGCCGCGATAGCTAGATCGCGTTGCTCCTCTTCTCCATCCGCGTTCCAAGCTGCGGAAAGGCACCCATAAGCGTACGCCTGGTCGAGCAGGCGACGCGGATCGACGTCCAGCGCACGAGAGAATGCGTCCGCCATCTGTGCAATGCGTCTAGGATCGAGACAAAGGTCGTCTCTGTCAGCCGGATCGTAGAACATATTGGCGGCGCCAAAGCCCACTTCACCGACCAGACCGACGGGATCTATCACCAGCCAGCCGCGACTGGAGAACATGATGTTTTCATGATGCAGATCGCCATGTAGCCCACGCAGTTCCGAGGCATTGCTCATCATTTGATCGGCTATAATCGCCGCGTGGACGTAGTCAGTTTGACAACCTGCGTTTTGATCATCGCGCGCCCGCTGAAACAAAGCTGCAAAGCGATCCCGGATCGGGAGAAGGGCAGAAGGCAGGGGTTCCTCAGATGCGGCATACAGCTTCGCCATTAGTTCCGCTGCAATTTCGGTCGCCTGGTAGTCGCCGTGCTCGGCAACGATGTGAGAGAGCATTCGCTCCCCGGCATATTCGAGCAACATCAGATTGTTCTCACGACCGAGCAACCGGACTGCTCCCCTCCCATTGCGCCATACCAGATAGTCGGCCCCGCGCAGTTCATCAGCAATGTCTTCTATAGGTTTCAATCCCTTGACGATTGCAGGAGTCCCGTCTGGCAATGAAACTTTCCAAACGAGGCTGGAAAAGGTGTCCGCAATGAGAACAGGTTGCGAAACGTGCCAATGAGCAGGAAAAACAGGCGGCATGAACATCAACCCCAAGTCAGAGGGTCCAATCGCAGATAGAAGGCAAGGCGTTCGCGGTCGGGGGCTTCGATCCCCAATACATTGAATAGGACAGCGAAGGCGCGCTCTGCTTCATCTGGCGCTGCCCAGTTCTCTTCGGCGTTAGCAATCATGAGTGCCAAATCGGCATAGCGATCTGCTGTTCCGAGCCGCCCAAGGTCGATCAGACCCGTGCATTGAAGAGTTTTAGGGTCCACCATGAAGTTCGGCATGCAGGGATCACCATGGCAAACAACCATATCGGTGCGCTCTTGGTCGAGCCGCACCGGTAGCTCTCGTTCGACACGAGCCAAAAGATCGAGCTGCGGCGTACTCTTGTCCTCGTCCGGTAAGAAGTCGGGATTGACGGCATTGCGGGACACCACATCAACGGCGCGTCCGAACATTCGCGACAGCCTGCGCTCAAACGGACATTGATCAACCGATAGGCTGTGAACAGCGCCAAGTTGCTGCCCCATTGACGGCCACGCTTTGAGCAAATCCGCTCCAGACAGATCAGCCGCCGGTACTCCCGGAATTGCCGTTATCACCAAGCATGCACCCTCCTGTTCCTCCTGCCAGTTGATGACCTCGGGGCAAGCCACACCTCGACCTTTGAGCCAAATGAGGCGGTCACGCTCTCCAGCGAGCTCACCGCGGCGGGAAGCAGGTGCGATTTTCGCGAAGGCATGCCCGTCACCACGTCGAAAAACAAAATCACCAGATTCTCCGCCTCTGACAGGCAACCAGTCAGAATGCGATTCACCAAAAAAAATATTAGTTCGATTCAATGGAGGTTCCTTCAGTTTTCTGAGGCTTTGTTGCACAAAGATTTGAAATGCAAAGCGCCCCTAATTGATCCAAATTTAACTCTGTACACGACAAAAATAGATAACTCATTGAAATAATGTCACAATAATTGTTTTCTAACGACGAATACTATGACACATCTCAATGAGTTATATCTTATCTTAAACAAATCTCTAAAATGGAACAA
>NZ_VPEY01000004.1:0-160468 GCF_013416935.1 Acinetobacter sp. YH1901141
AGTTACGAGTAAACATCGTTCGATTGCTGGTTTTTTAGCAGGCGTATTTTCTTCACTATGTGCGTATCAACTTTGCCAAAAGAATAAGCCTAAAATTCATGTGATTAAATCTTTGGCTTATCCGTAATTGGGGTTAATATAGTTTGAACTTTTGATTCAATTTTCATAATAAAACTCAAATAGGATAATTTTAAATGGATTTAAAAACGTTTGAGTTACTTGCCCGCTATAATCTTTGGGCAACTCAAAAACTAAATCAGACTTTGCTATTGGTTTCAGATGATGATTTTTTCTTGGATCAGGGCTTATATTTTAAAAGTATTTTTGGCACTCTGAATCACTTGTTGGTCGGTGAGCATCATTTGTGGTTTCCACGTTTTGCTTTGCACCACTCACCAATTTTGCCATTAGATAGTATTGTGGAAACCAACAGAACACAGCTTGTTGAGCAACTTGAAAAGAAGGCTGAAAACTGGATTTATTTTTTAAATCAGGTGGATGAGAAAGTTTTTCATCAAGAGCTGCACTATAAAACATCAACTGGCGTGGAGATGCACTTA
The DNA here is from genome assembly GCF_013416935.1 of Acinetobacter sp. YH1901141. NCBI lineage: Bacteria > Pseudomonadati > Pseudomonadota > Gammaproteobacteria > Moraxellales > Moraxellaceae > Acinetobacter > Acinetobacter sp. YH1901141. Next base: position 561 of record NZ_VPEY01000004.1, read on the forward strand.
CCCTATGCTGCAACCCTAATGCATGTGTTCAATCATGCAACTCATCATCGTGGGCAAATTACCGCGGCTTTAACCGCAATGGGATATGTCTGTCTTGAGCTTGATTTAATTTATATGTTGCTAGAAGACAAGGCTAAGAAGCGAATTGAATGAAACGACTAGAAATTTTATGTCTAGTGATTTTAATTTTTCTGATTTTATATCTGATTCAGTGGGTATTTCATGGTTTTCCAACAGCACATTAAAAGTAATTTTAATTGATGTGTAGATTCGAGTACTGACTTTCTGAAGTAAACACCAAAAGAGCGCATTACGCGCTCTTTTGATTTACATCTGCTTAGAATATTTTAGTAGTCAAAACTAAAATGTTCTGGTGCTAATGCAGTCATGGTTTTAGATGGATTGACCATTGCTTCTGCATGACCTTGGGTACGTGGCAATAAACGCTCAAAGTAGAAATCTGCAACTTTGATTTTGGCTTTATAGAACTCAGGTGTTTCCTGACCATTGCCTTCAGCCAATTTGGTCGAAGCCACAGCCGCTTGTTGCGCCCAGAAATAAGCCATCATGACATAACCAGAGAACATCAAGAAGTCTACTGAAGCACTGGATACGATGTCACGGTCTTTACGTGCTGCCAACATAATGCGCACGGTTAATGCGTTCCATTGAGCACATAGCTTGGTTAAGTCCCATGCAAAACGACGCATGTATTTGTTACGTGCATGCTGACCACAGAATTTCAAAATTTCAGCGGTGTAGTCACGAATCACTTTACCTTTAGAGCTTAACAACACTTTACGACCAATCAAGTCGAGCGCCTGAACGCCAGTTGTACCTTCATATAAGGTAGAAATACGTGAATCACGTACAATTTGCTCCATGCCCCATTCTTTAATATAGCCGTGACCGCCGTACACTTGCATGCCGTGGTTGGCAGCTTCATAACCCATTTCAGTTAAGAAACCTTTTAAGATTGGCGTATAGAAACCTAAATGGTCATCATGCGCTTCAAAAGCAGCAGTATCACCACGCATTAAAGCGTCGTTCATTTTATCTGCCAATTGTGCAGCATGATAAATCATGGCACGACCACCTTCTGCTACGGCTTTTTGCGTTAAGAGCATACGACGTACATCGGCATGGTGAATGATTGCATCAGCTACTTTTTCAGGGTCTTTTTTACCTGAAAGGGCACGCATCGACATACGTTCTTTAGCATACGGCAATGCACCTTGGAATGCCAATTCTGCATGGCAAATCCCCTGAATTGCTGTACCAATACGCGCAGTATTCATAAAGGTAAACATGGCATGTAAGCCTTTGTGTGGTTCACCAATCAAATAACCCACGGCATTGTCAAAGTTTAGGACTGCAGTTGCAGACGCGCGAATCCCCATTTTGTGTTCAATTGAGCCACAAGTTACAGGATTGCGTTCACCCACCGTACCTTCTGCTGTTGGCAAGAATTTCGGTACGATAAATAATGAAATACCTTTCGTGCCTGCAGGTGCATCTGGGAGGCGCGCTAACACAATATGAATGATGTTTTCAGTCAGGTCATGTTCGCCTGCAGAAATAAAGATTTTGGTGCCTGAAATTGCATAAGTACCATCAGCTTGTGGTTCTGCTTTGGTTTTTACCTGACCTAAGTCGGTACCACATTGTGGTTCAGTCAAACACATGGTGCCTGACCAAGTACCTGCAACCAAGTGCGGTAAATAGGTATCTTTTTGCGCGTCTGTACCAAATTGCATAATGGTGTTGATACAACCCACGCTTAAACCTGGATACATTTGGAATGACCAGTTTGCTGTACCCATCATTTCAGATTTGATGAGGTTTAGCGACATTGGCAGGTTTTGACCGCCGTATTGTTCAGGGTAAGACAGACCTTGCCAGCCACCTTGCACAAATTGGTCATAGGCTTCTTTAAAGCCTTTCGGTGTGGTCACATTGCCATTTTCAAAATGACAGCCTTCTTCATCGCCTGATTGATTAAGAGGAGAAAGTACATTTTCACAGAAATCTGCTGCACCTTCCAAAATCATATCGACTGTATCTGCGTCCGCAAGTTCACCGTTAGAAAGATTTTTGTAGTGGGTCGGGTAATCAAGCACTTCGTTCATTAAGAAACGAATATCGTGTAATGGGGCTTTATATGCTGGCATAGTCTTAATCCTAATTTAGAAATAGTTTTGGATTATCTGTATCGATATGTTGATTATTCACACTCATGATCAAAAAACATTGATAAGAATAGCGAATAAAAATGTCAGAAATGCGAATAGTGAAAATTATTCACCTTACAAAAACGAATGAAGTGTTATGTTACAATGTATCATAATCTATATGTTTGAACAGACCAATCTATAATGAATATAAGGTGTTTAGCAATGAAGATACAATTAAAATATTTATCTTTATGTCTTTTTAGTTTAGCTGCTACAGGTTGTTCGCAGCATGTCATTAAGACCAATTCCAATCAGACGGCAAGTATAGAACAAAAGGCAATTACAGGGTTAAATGCCATCTTTGAAACGCCAAGTTATGACTTTCAGGGCAAATTACGGGTACAGAGCAATTTAGTTGAAGCAATACCAAAAGTAGCGGATGCTGCTCCTGCTACACTCGATCCTGTACTTAAAAAGCAATTAGATCAGTATTTAAAACAGCAAAAAGTCCGTTTAAGTACACAAGAAAAACAAAACTTATATACGGCAATGGCTAAGGAACAAAACTCTGCTTCCTATGCTGCAGGGGCAATCGAAAAATCGAGTCCTTTTAATTTTGTGTTGAATGTATTGAATGACACTCAGTTTAGCTACGATGGCTCGGTGCATTATCGGCAAAAAATTGCTGCTTTGAATGTGGCAGCACGCTATGAAAAACCGACACTTTTGGTGCAAATGAAAGTACCGATGGTGGTCGATTTTAATGAATATAAGTTCTATACCAACTATTTTTCTTTGTTGCCTTATTTGGTGAATAAAGACAGTCAAAATGACTTTGCCTATATCGACTTTTCTAAATACAAAGCCGATTTTGAGCGGATTAAAGTGGCACAATTTGCCGAATACTTAAAAGCCATGAATGCGGTGCCGTATGTATTGGCAGATTCTAAACATATTCAAAAGTTATCTTTAACTGCACAAGACCGTCAGCAAAAAATTAGTGAAAAAATTCGTTTGAACAGTAGTTTGGAAGATATGTTGCTGCAGCTTGCCATGTTTGATCAGGTCAATGCACCGTATTTGCAACAGACTGTATTGGGGCAGGCGACCACAACCGAAGATGCTGCTGAACAAGCTGAAATTACGCAAGATACATCGGCCAAAGAAAGTGTTGAAGACTACTTGAAACACAATGAAACTGCTGAAGATTATGGCATGAGCCAAGAGGCTTTTGTGGCGTATCAAGCCACCCTTGCTTTACGTGATTTGGTCAGTCAGAAATTTTATGCAACTGAAACGACAGTGAGTAATGTGGCAGATTATTCAGCAGATGCCAGTGAAGATGCCATGATCGCAGCTGAACAAGCCGTTCAGGCAGCGGCTGCTGAGCAGGCAGAAGATTCAGCAAGCACCGCAAGTATGCTAAGCGAACAAGACTGTCAGCGTTTGATCGAAACAGCAAAAACAGCCAAAGTTGGAGATTTAACCTACTGTGCTTATGCCTATGAATTAGAAGCATTTAGCCCAAGTCGTGCTGAGCAGGCACAATCGGTTTTAGATGAGCACTTTGCTTCACCGCAAGAAAAGCTAGCTAAAGTTTTTGAACCATACCGTTCGGAACAATTGGTCGATGCCGCTGCTTTCGCAGCTTTGTGGCAAAAACATCAGGCTGAAATTCAACAGATTATGAATGCTACACCTAAAGATAAAAAAACACCGATGCAAATTGATGTGGCTTTAGATGATCAGGGGCGTGCTGCAAAAATTGATTATGCACTGCAATTTAAACGCGAAAATTACGGCACAATTCATGTGTATAACGATGTCAGCATTGCGAATTATGGGCAAGCCAGCAAAATTGACCGTAGTGCGCTGCGTCAAGCCAAATCCATTCAAGAAGTCAGTAAAGACTCAATTTTAGAAAAATGGGTGACAAATTTAGGGCGTACCTTGGAGCAGGAAACTGCAGAAAATAAAGATAAGACCACTGCAAAACCCGCCTTAAGTTATGATGAAGAATTAGCGCAGTTGGCACAAAAAACCTATCAACAAACAGAATCTTTTAGTCAGACTTATCAGACTTTATTTTTAGTGCACATGGCAGCAGAGCAAAGTACGTGGGTAAAAAATCTTAGTCCACAAACCTTGCAGGAAATGGCAGAAGTGTATGCCTATTGGTTCAGTGATGAGCGCTACTATGACCCGAAAGGTGCCGCGCTAAAACGGATTGAAGCTTTACAAGCCAAGCATCATTTAGAAGAAGATGAGCAATTTAATAATGCAATTGGTCGTCGTATCAATAATTTGACTGAAGATGCAGTCGATGAAAATAAAGTCGCACTTGAATGGCGTAAGCTGAAACAGCAATACAAGCAACCACAACAGATATTTGCTCAGCAATATTTAAAAGCCTATGAAGCAGCTTATGATTGGGATGTGCCTGACTTGGAGAATTTAAAGAAAACGGCACACATTTTGGGGCAGACGTATGTTGATCGTCAGCAGGGCAAATTGAGCCAAAATTCAATTCGCACTTTAACTGAAGATCAGGCTGAACAGATTGATTATGAGTTATATATGGATGTGTATGAAGATATGCAGAAATTTGTAAAATAAACCGTGGGTGAAAAATGGGCAATCAGCGTTCAACAAGATTGCCCAGTTTAAATAAAAAAATAGCCCTTTGCTGCTCAAGGGCTATTTTTATTTGGTGATGATTTAGAGGAAATCTTTTAATTCAGGTTTCACGCCATTCCAAATATAAAAAGATTCAATCGCCTGTCCGACCAGCATGCCAAAACCTTCCGATGTCGGTACGCCACGCGCTTTGGCTTGTTCTAAAAAGCTCGAAGGTTTGCCATAAGCCATTTCATAAGCAAAATTAAACTGCAAACACTCAGGCAAGGTGAGGGCATCTCCCGTTAAGCTGGCAGACGTCGCATTAATGGCTAAATCAAATTGACCTGTTAAATCGGTAAGTGCCATGGCTTGTAATTCTGCTTGCGGTACGGCAGCTTGTAGGTCAGCAACCAGTTGTTCAGCACGGGCAAGGGTGCGGTTGGCAATCACAATTTTTTTTGCGCCTGCTTGTACCAACGGATAAATTACCCCGCGGGTTGCACCACCAGCGCCAATAATCAAAATATCACTGTGCTCTAAATTCCAGCCCAAAGCACGAATGGCATCAACCAAACCCTGACCATCGGTATTGTCGCCATGCAAAACACCATCTTGCATCCACAAGGTATTGACTGCTTTGGCAATTTTGGCACGTTCGGTTAATACGCCACATTGGGCAAATGCTTGCTCTTTAAAAGGCACGGTTACATTCATGCCTACACCGCCCTGATTAAAAAAGTCTGCAACACTGTCTCTAAAACCATCAAGAGGGGCAAGGCGTTTGCTGTATTGCAGGTCAATGCCTGTTTTTTCTGCAAAGGCATGATGCAGTTCAGGAGAACGTGATTGTTCAATTGGGTTGCCAATCACGGCAAATTGTTTGCGCATTTGCCAAAATCCATGTGCTGAAATGTGCATCAATATACGTCAAATTCAGCGCGGACTAAAGCCTATGGCGGTATAAAACGGTGGGAGTCTTTGGACTTAAGGATTACAAATCTCTAAAACGGTTTCTAATACCAAAATAGTGGCAATCACGAACATGGCAATGCCCGCTAAAATGCTGCTACTAATGGCTAAGCCATCTGAAAGATGACTTTCAAAAATAAAGGTCATGCAAATTGAGCCAAGTAACATGGCAAAGGTTGCCCAAAATAAAAAGATTTTGTGTTTGAACAGCGGGCTAAACATGCGGATCTCCTGACAGATGTGGCGCAGTGTGACATAAGGCTTTGACAGTTTGATGAATTCGCCTTTGACTCATGGTTTGATGTATGGATAGTTAAATCCTATTTGTGCATGGTCGAATAGGGTGCGCGGTCACATCATCTATTAAAATCCATCCGCACTATCATGACAGTTAATTCATGCTGTGCATATTTATTGATTTGAAAATAAGCAATAAAGTTTGTAAGTAAAAAAGCGATTCGTGGAAGAATCGCTTTTTTGAACCTTGAATGTGATCTTTTTTACACTGCGATGTAGCAAGGTTTCACCAGTCGCGAGCTTTAACTCGTCTTGAGATTTAACCAATCGCGTGGTTTTAAATAATAGTCAGTGAGTTTTTTCTCTGCGGAATCTTCTGCCCATTCAGGACGGTACGACCATCCCGCCAAGTTCGGTAAGCTGACTAAAATGGACTCAATCCGTCCACCTGTCTGCAAGCCAAATAAAGTGCCACGGTCATAGACCAGATTGTATTCCACATAACGTCCACGACGGTAAAGCTGGAACTCACGTTGTGCTTCGGTATAGGCTTTGTCACGATTACGCTCAAAAATAGGCAGAATTGCAGCCAAATAACCGTTACCCACCGCCTGAATATAGTTGAAACAGGTGTCAAAGTCCCATTGATTCAGATCATCAAAAAATAAACCACCCACGCCACGCTGTTCATCGCGGTGCTTTAAATAAAAATAGTCATCACACCATTGTTTATGTTCTGCATAGACTTGATTGCCAAAAGGGGCACATAAGTCATGTGCTGTTTGGTGCCATGCCACTACATCTTCATCATTTGGATAAAATGGTGTCAGGTCAAAACCACCACCAAACCACCAAATTGGCGGCTGTCCTTCAGGTTCAGCGACAAATAAACGCACATTGGCATGTGAGGTGGGTACATTTGGGTTTTTCGGGTGAATCACCAATGACACGCCCATCGCCTGCGCAGGTGCGCCTGCAATATTTGGATGACGTTCAGTTGCAGAAGCAGGCAGTTTGGAAATATTGATGTGCGAAAACATCACTCCGCCTTTTTCAATGACCGTACCGTTTTGTAAGACGCGGGAACGACCACCGCCACCTTCATGACGTTGCCAGTCATCAATTTCAAACTGTGCGCTTCCACCACCTGCCTGTTCTTGTTGTTCTAAAGCCGCACAAATTCGCGCCTGCAAATCGAGAAGAAATTCACGTACACGTTGAATATCCGCGTGAGTAGGATGCGACATGGCCACCTCAGCATAAAAATAAAATGGCTTACATCAAAACATAAAACTGTCTAAAAATTAAGGGGTTTATCCAGTTTGCTGCAAATCGCTCATGCAATTGCGCAAGGTGCTTTGTATTTCAGCATGTATTCCGAGCAAAAGACTAGGTTGATTTCCATGCACAAGCTCAGCACAATAGTTTTTACAATCTAAATTTTAGTCAGCAGCAATTAACTGAATGGGGCAGAGTGGATGACACAGCAGGCAAATTCTTTAATTCAAAAATACAATGTGCCTGGACCACGTTATACCAGTTATCCAACCGTACCTTATTGGGATGATGCTACCTTTTCTGCCGAGGCGTGGCAGCAAACGCTGAAGCGTTCGTTTGATGAATCTAATGCCAGCGAAGGCATCAGTCTGTATATTCATTTGCCATTTTGCGAAAGCCTATGCACTTTTTGTGGCTGTCATAAACGCGTCACCAAACGCCATGAAGTCGAGCAACCGTACATTCAGGCGTTATTAAAAGAATGGGACTTATATTGTCAGTTGCTCGAAAGCACTCCCATCATTAAAGAAATTCATTTGGGCGGTGGCACACCAACTTTCTTTTCTGTCGAACATTTGACGCAGCTTATTCAAGGCATTTTGGCAAAAGCCAAAGTGGCAGAACAGCACGAATTTAGTTTTGAAGGTCATCCCAATAACACCACCCGTGAACATTTACAGGCTTTATATGACTTGGGTTTTCGTCGGGTTAGTTATGGCGTGCAGGATTATAATGAAAAAGTGCAGCGCGCCATTCATCGGATTCAGCCTTTTGAACATGTGCAACGTGTGACCGAGTGGGCGCGTGAAATTGGCTATGATTCTATTTCACATGATCTGGTTTTTGGTTTGCCCTTTCAAAATCTGGAAGATGTACTGAATACCATTGAGCAGACCCAGCGTTTAATGCCAGACCGTTTGGCGTTTTACAGTTATGCGCATGTGCCATGGATTAAAGGCAATGGGCAGCGTGGCTTTAAAGATGAAGATGTGCCTAAAGATGAATTAAAACGTCAGTGCTATGAAGAAGGCAAACAGCGTCTTTTGGCCTATGGTTATCATGAAATTGGGATGGATCACTTTGCCTTAGAACGCGATGGTATGTATCAGTCGTTTAAAAATGGTACCTTGCACCGTAATTTTATGGGCTATACCGCATCTAAAACGCAGCTTATGATTGGCTTGGGTGTTTCATCTATTAGCGACAGTTGGTATAGCTTTGCGCAAAATGAAAAAAGCATTGAAGATTATTATGCCCGTTTAGCCTGCAATGAAATTCCTGTGTTTAAAGGGCATGTGCTGGATCGGGAAGATTTGGTAATACGTCAGCATATTTTAAATTTAATGTGCAGCTTTGAAACGTCGTGGGCCAGTCCAGAATTGGCATTTCCTGAAATTGAGCAAGTGCTGCAACAGTTACAGGAAATGCAGGAAGATGAATTACTGCTCATTCAAGATCAGCACATTCAGATTTTGGAAAAAGGTAAACCTTTTGTGCGCAATATTTGTATGGCCTTTGATTTGCGTTTAAAACGCCGTATGCCGAATAATCGTATTTTTTCGATGACGATTTAAGTAAGTTGAGTAGAAATTATTTAATTCAAAAATTAAAAGGTGACTCAGAAGTCACCTTTATCATACATGTGCGCCATGCGTTCGTGTTTGGTTTGCAAATATTCTTCATTGAATGGATTTAGACCCACAGTTAAAGGCACACGGTCTACCACCGTAATCCCTTGTTCCTGTAATGCTTGAATTTTCAAAGGGTTGTTGGTGATTAAGCGCACAGCTTTAACCTGCAAATGATCTAGCATAATGCTGCACATATCATAGCGACGTGCATCGGCAGGTAAATTCAGCATTAAATTGGCATCCACCGTGTCATGTCCTTGATCTTGCAGGGCATAAGCACGAATTTTATTGGTCAAGCCAATCCCGCGACCTTCTTGGCGTAAATATAAAATCACACCTTGTCCTGCGTCATTAATCAGACGTTGAGTGGCTTGAAGCTGTGGGCCACAGTCGCATTTTAAAGACGCGAAAGCATCGCCAGTTAAACATTCTGAGTGAATCCGTACCAGAACGGGCTGGGTTGGCGCAGTGTCCAAACCTTTGGATAATGCCACGTGTTCTTCGCCAGTTTCAGGATCTTGAAATACCGTAATGTTGAATTCACCAAATGCGGTCGGTAATCGTGAGGTTGCGACAAACTTAATCGGCACTGTTTAACTCGTGAAATAGTCGATAAATTGTTTAAAGTATAGCGTAATGCTCAGACATTAGTAGAATAGCGAACACGAATTTATACAGAAGATTTTCTTTTTTGTATAAAGCGCACGATAATGGTTGATAAATAGTTAGATTATTCAGGATAATCTACCCACCCAACGTGTGCCCAACTGAAATCACTGCTCAAAACTACATCGCTAGAAATGTGGCTGATTGAAGGTAATACCATTCGGTTATATGATCGAGTAATTCCCATTGACCTCGCTTAGGATTTGCCAGGCTTTAGAAGGCTTTGCCACATATGCTGTATACAGAAATTCCAACTCAACGCCCTGTAACACCATTGCTCGATGAGATTGACCATCCGCAGCAATTACGTTTACTCGCGCAAAGCCAGCTTCCACAGGTGGCAGATGAGTTACGTCAATTCATTTTGTATGCCGCAGGTCAAAGTGGAGGACACTTTGGCGCAAACTTAGGCGTGATCGAACTGACCGTTGCGCTGCATTATTGCTTTAATACCCCACACGATCGCTTAATTTGGGATGTCGGTCATCAGGCTTATCCGCATAAAGCCCTAACAGGACGCCGCGAGCAACTCACCACCATTCGCGCCAAAGATGGTTTGGCTGCATTCCCTGCGCGTGAAGAATCTATTTTTGATACCTTTGGCGTTGGTCACTCCTCAACAGCAATTTCTGCAGGATTGGGGATGGCGTTGGCACGACGTTATCAACAAAACCCGTGTGAAGTTGTTGCCATTATTGGCGATGGTGCTATGACGGCAGGTATGGCTTTTGAAGCCATGAATGATGCAGTGGCCCACCAAGCCGATATGATGGTGGTGCTGAATGACAACGATATGTCAATTTCATGTAGCACAGGCGGCTTTGCCAAACATCTTGCTGCCATTTGGGAGCGTGGTGAATCGGTTTATGTCAGTGAAACAGGTGAGGCTTACGTGCAGCCGCATCCAAAATGGACATACAACTCACGTTTGCACTGTGCTGCCACTGAAGCTGCAGACAACTTATTTAAAGCGATTGGGTTTGATTATTTCGGCCCTTTCGATGGACATGATGTTGAACAACTCACACACGTGTTTAATGCGCTGAAAAAACGTAAAGGCCCACGTTTAATTCACGTTTACACTAAAAAAGGCAAAGGCTTTGCGCCTGCCGAAGCTGATCAAATTAAATATCATGCCATTGGTAAAATTCATGCCAAAGCTGCACCAGTTAGCGCACCTAAATATTCTGATGTATTTGGGCAGTGGTTATGTGATCAGGCAGAACAAGATTCACGATTATTGGCAATTACGCCAGCCATGTGCGAAGGTTCGGGCATGGTGCAATTTGCCAAACAATTCCCAGAACGCTATTTTGATGTCGCGATTGCCGAACAGCATGCGGTGACTTTGGCTGCGGGTATGGCCTGTGAAGGTTTGAAGCCTGTGGTGGCGATTTACTCTACCTTCTTGCAGCGTGGTTATGACCAACTGATTCATGATGTCGCTTTGCAAAATCTGGATGTGACCTTTGGTATTGACCGTGCAGGTTTGGTCGGTGAAGACGGTCCAACCCATGCGGGGGCATACGATTATGCCTATATGCGTACCGTACCGAACATCGTCATTATGGCGCCAAAAGACGAAAATGAATGTCGTCAGATGCTGCATACAGCCTATTTGTACAACGGTCCTGCAGCGGTGCGTTACCCACGTGGTAATGGCTTAGGTGTTGAAATTCAACAACAAATGACCGCAATTCCATTAGGGCAGGCGGAAATTGTTTCACAGTTCAATACACAGTATGAAGACTATGTTTCTGTTTTAGCCTTTGGTAGTCGTGTACAAGCGGCTGTAGAAGCAGCTGAAGCCTTTGCCAAGCAGAATGAGGTGGCAGTACGTGTGGTGAACATGCGTTTTGTTAAGCCGCTAGATGAAAAACTACTGTCTGATATTGCTGAAAGTACTGCTTTATTCGTGACCGTAGAAGAACATGCGATTATGGGTGGCGCAGGCAGCGCAGTAAGTGAATACTTGGCGAAAGCACAGATTGTCAAGCCGATTATTCATTTAGGTTTAGAAGACAGCTTTATGCAACAAGCGACGCATGCTCAAATGTTGCAGCAAGCAGGTCTAGACGCCCAAGGCATTGAAAAATCGATGCAAAAAACTTGGCAGCACGTGCAGCAGTCTGTACTGAATTAAATTTAGCAACACTTCTTCCCCAAAAGCCTCAATATTTGTTAAAATGTTGGGGCTTTCATGCATTATTCTTTATCAATCTCTTCAAATTTGTAGTGGGTGTTCAATGGAACCTATGGTGGTGATGGCTGCGCGTGCGGCTCAAACAGTTGGTCAAGAGCTTTTAAAAGCGCATCAGAATCGTCATAAACTCGATCTACAAGTCGAAGAAAAAGGGATTGATGGTCCTGTAACGCGTGTAGACCGTTACCTTGAGCAATTGACCATTGATACTTTGCGTAAAAGTTATAAAAATCACAGCTTTCTGGGCGAAGAATTTGGCATGCAGGAAGGCAAAGGCCATGATGCCGACTGGTGCTGGGTAATTGATCCTTTAGATGGCACTTTAAACTTCGTTCACGGTTTCCCTCATTTCTGTATTTCTATTGCGGTACAACACAAAGGCGTAACGCAGCACGGTGTAATTTACGATCCAGTTAAAGATGAATTGTTCTCTGCGAGCCGTGGCCGTGGTGCGATGATGAATCAGCGTCGTATTCGTGTAAATGTAAAAGACAGCCTAGAAAACACCTTCTTAGCCGTTGGGCATGCTTATCGTGCCAAGCGTGATGGTGAAATCATCTCTTATGCCAAAAACCATTTTGAAAGTTTATTGAATGTAACCGAAGCTGGCGCACAATACCGCCGCGCAGGTTCTGCTGCTTTAGACTTGGCTTATGTGGCTGCAGGCCGTTTAGATGGTTATTTTGAACTTGGCTTAAAACCGTGGGATATTGCTGCTGGTGAGCTGATTGTGAAAGAAGCGGGCGGTACAGTGGTCGATGCACGTGGCGGTAGCGACTCTATGGAAAATGGTCAAGTTTTGGCATGTTCAATGAAAATGTTAAAACCACTTATGAAAGCCGTTGTTCCTGCTTGGGGTGACGCAGCTAAATAATTAGATCACACGATCTACGCCGTCGTAAAAATGAGTAAAGCTCTCTATCTTGAGGGCTTTTCTTTTATCAACTGGTCTAAAATAGCTAATTTAAGATCTATTTTGATTGTGGGTATACTCGCTAAAAAGCAGGATATATCAAGGTTTACACAAAAAAACGCAAAAGTAGATTAAATAAGGTGACTTTTAAAATAATCCTGCTATAATCCGCCCACGCACTTAATTTCTGTTCATTACCTGAACATTTCTCTTCTAATCATTGTGTATGCGCGTGCGGTCCAAAGAGAGGACGATATCTCGCGCCCCAATCGCTAAAGCGATTCCTTCAGGTTAAGCCGTAATCATGCGTGCGTTATATCACATCGTCGTTACTCGGATCGCCGCTGAATCTTACATTGTCAGCGATAATTGCTGTACCGCTTTTTGCCGATGTCCATCTGACTTTATTTTAATGGAGCACCCATTTTCAGGGTGAAAATCTCTATGAGCAAAACTTTTGCTGATTTTTCTTTACACGAATCTTTACAACTAGCTTTAGAAGGCTTGAACTTTACTACGCCGACTCCTGTTCAAGAACAATCGATCCCAGCGGCACTTGAAGGTAAAGACTTATTGGTGTCTAGCCAAACAGGTTCTGGTAAAACTGCTGCGTTCTTACTCCCAACTTTAAACGCGCTTGCTAACCAAGATACTTTCGTTCCTTTTAAAGAACGCATGAAAGCCATTACTCAGCCATCTATTTTGGTACTTTGCCCAACACGTGAGTTGGCGCAACAAGTGAGCCAAGATGCGATTGCATTTGTACGTCACATGAAAGGTGTACGTATTGCAGCAATTATGGGTGGTATGCCTTTTGGTAAGCAAATCCAACAATTAAAAGGTGCACAAGTGGTTGTAGCGACTCCAGGTCGTTTACTTGACTTGGTGAACCGTCGTCAAATCAAACTTGATAAAGTTGATGCCTTAATTGTAGACGAAGCTGACCGTATGCTCGATTTAGGCTTCTCTGAAGACCTAGAAGCGATTAGCGATTTAGCTGCTAACCGTAAGCAAACCTTGATGTTCTCTGCAACTTTTGCAAGCCGTATTATCACACTTGCAGAACGCATGATGAATGAGCCTGTACGTATTGCGATTGAAACAGGTCACTCAACGAACATGGACATCACCCAGACTTTACACTGGACTGATGGTTTCGAGCACAAGAAAAAATTATTGTCACACTGGTTATCTGATGAAGGTGTAGATCAAGCGGTTGTATTCGCATCTACTCAAGAAGATACCGATATGTTGGCTGAAGAATTGGCTGAAGCGGGTCACTCGGTTGTTGCACTACACGGTGCAATGCCACAGACTGTACGTAACCGTCGTTTACGTAGCATTCGTGAAGGTCGTGCAAAAATTTTGGTTGCAACTGACGTAGCAGCACGTGGTTTAGACGTACCAACGATTTCTCACGTGATTAACTTCGGTTTACCAATGAAAAATGAAGACTATGTACACCGTATTGGTCGTACAGGTCGTGCGGGTCGTACTGGTAACGCGATTACTTTGGCAACTTACCGTGAGCGCGGCAAAATCCGTGCGTTGGAAGATTTCTTAGATGCACGTTTAAGCGTTTCTGAAATTGAAGGCTTAGAGCCATCTCCACCTCCAGCACGTTCTGGTCGTGACGGTGGTCGTGGTCGTCGTGATGGCGGTCGCGGTGGTCGTGGCGGTTTTGGTGGCGGTCGTCGTTTTGAAGGCGAAAGCAACTTTAAACGTCGTGAAGGTGGTGATGATCGTCCACGTCGCAGCTTTGATGACAAACCACGTGGTGAACGTCCTGCATTTGGTGAAGATCGTCCGCGTCGCGAGTTCAACTCAGACCGTCCACGTCGTGAAGGTGGTTTCGGTGATCGTCCACAGCGTTCATTTGAAGACCGTCCACGTCGTGAATTTAATTCAGATCGTCCACGCCGCGAAGGTGGTTTTGGTGATCGTCCACAGCGTTCATTTGATGATCGTCCACGTCGTGAATTTAATTCAGATCGTCCGCGTCGCGAAGGTGGCTTCAACGATAAGCCGCGTTTTGATGCGAATGATGACAACCGTGGCAACCGCGTAGATTACAAACCACGTCGTGAAGGTAGCTTCGGTGATCGTCCAAAACGTGATTTTGGTGATCGTCCTGCACGTCGTGAAGGTGGTTTTGGTGACCGTCAACCACGTTCGTTTGATGATCGTCCTAAGCGTTCTTTTGGTGGCGAAGATCGTCCACGTCGCGAGTTCAATTCAGATCGTCCACGCCGTGAAGGTGGTTTTGATCGCCCACGTCGTAAATTTAACGACTAAAACCGCGATAGTCATTTGTATAAAGAAAAACCAGTGCTCAGCACTGGTTTTTTTATGTTAAATATTTTTGCTTTAGATAAATAAAATGTATAATAAGTCACGTTTTTAACTCTATTTGCTAATTATGAACATCAATAGCTTACGATTGCTCATGCAGACGAGAGAGGGAATGATGCCGTATATTGGTTTAGCACTCATCTTATGCAATTTAATGTATTATATTATTTCTTCTTACTTTTAAATTGTTGCTGTCCTAAAAGTGATTTAAATAACAATAATAAGACTGCTTGAACAATACGTGCACAGTTTTTAAAAATTTGCTAGATAACATTTTGCGCTTCAATCCTTTATAGTATGCGTGCTGAAAAAATGCAGGAAGACCCTCAGCTATGAATAATCCAATGCCTCAACATGAGCCGTCATTGATTGAAGTCAATGAACTGAGCTTTAAACGAGGGAAACGTGTCATTTTCGAAAATGTCAGTTTAAAGATTCGCCGTGGTCAAATTACTGCCATTATGGGACCTTCAGGTACTGGTAAAACCACGTTATTACGTTTGATTGGTGGTCAGTTGACTCCCGATCATGGTGATATTTTTCTGGATGGAAAAAATCTTGCGCAAATGTCGCGTCAGGAGTTATTTGCTGCGCGCGCACGTATGGGCATGTTATTCCAAAGCGGTGCGTTATTTACCGATATGAGCGTATATGAAAACGTCGCGTTTCCATTGCGTGCACATACCCAGTTGCCTGAACATTTAATTGCAGAATTGGTGGCTTTAAAACTTGAAGCAGTCGGTTTGCGTGGTACAGAACAACTTATGCCTGCAGAACTCTCAGGCGGGATGAACCGTCGTGTGGCATTGGCACGTGCGATTGCGTTAGACCCTGAATTGATCATGTACGATGAGCCGTTTGCAGGGCAAGACCCGATTGTAAAAGGTGTGTTGACCCGTTTAATCCGTTCCTTGCGTGAAGCGTTGGATTTAACCACCATCATCGTCTCGCATGATGTTGGCGAAACTTTATCAATTGCCGACTACATTTATATTATCGCGGAAGGCGTGATTCAGGGCGAAGGTACACCTGCAGAATTAAAACAGCATGAATCGGCATTTGTACGTCAGTTCTTAACAGGCGCTGCCGAAGGGCCAGTCGATTATCAATTTAGCCATCGGGCTTATTTAAGTGATGAGGTGCGTTCATGAATGCTATTGCCGCATTAGGTCAACGCGTCATTGAGCGTGTTCGTGGCATTGGTGTCGCCACCCAAATGTTGTTGCAAATTCTATTTTCCATGCCAACCCTGCTTGGGGTGAAGCTGTTCCTGTACCAAATGTACCGTGTTGGCGTGATGTCGTTATTGATTATTGCGGTGTCGGGTTTATTTATTGGTTTGGTCTTGGGCTTACAAGGCTACTCCATTTTGGTCAATATCGGTTCAGAAGCCATGTTAGGCACCATGGTGTCTTTGACTTTATTGCGTGAGTTGGCGCCTGTCGTGGCTGCACTGTTATTTGCAGGACGTGCAGGCTCTGCCTTAACAGCAGAAATTGGTCTGATGAAAGCCACAGAACAATTGGCCAGTATGGAAATGATTGGGGTAGACCCACTCAAGCGTATTGTGTCACCACGTTTATGGGCAGGAATTGTCAGCCTGCCAATGCTCTCCATTATTTTTGCTGCGATTGGCATTATGGGCGGCAAAATGGTTGGGGTCGATTTTCTAGGTGTCGATGAAGGCTCTTTCTGGGGCGGTATGCAAAGCAGCGTGCAGTTCTATAAAGATATTTTTAACGGCACAATTATTAAAAGTTTTGTTTTTGCATTAATTTGTACTTGGATTGCAGTATATCAAGGCTATGCCTGTGTTCCAACATCGGAAGGCATTGCGACGTCGACCACACGAACCGTGGTGTATTCTTCATTATGTGTTTTAGGTTTTGATTTTGTGTTGACTGCGGTCATGTTCGGAGGTGTTTAATGAAATCACGTACAAGTGAGCTGGCCGTAGGTGTATTTGTCATTTTGACAGGCATTGCATTATTTTTCTTGGCTATGAAAGTCAGTGGATTGGTGGGTACCAATTTGCGCGACAGTTACAATATGACCGCAACTTTTGACAACGTGAATGGTTTAAAACCACGCGCCAAAGTCACTATGAGCGGTGTCACCATTGGTCGCGTCAATGATATTACCCTAGACCCTGTATCGCGTTTGGCTACAGTTGAATTTGAACTAGATGGCAAGTTGACCAGTTTTAATCCTGAACAACTAAAAACAGTGCAAAATTATGCGCTTGAAGAATTGCGTTACAGTGCAGAATACCAAGAAGCAAGCCCTCAGCAACAAAAAGAAATGGAACAACAACTGTTGGGTAACATGAAATCCATCACCAGTATTGATGAGGATGCTTACATAATGGTAGCAACCAATGGTCTATTGGGTGAGAAATATCTCAAAGTGGTTCCAGGTGGTGGTTTGAACTTTGTGAAGCGTGGCGAAAGTATTGCCAACACGCAAGGCACCATGGATTTAGAAGATTTAATCAGTAAGTTTATTACTGGCGGTGCAGCGAAAACATCCAACGCAGCGTCAGACGCAGATAAAGACACAGCGACAGCTGAAACAACAGATGCAGAAGTGTCATTTGTTGAGTAATGAAGGAGATTGTCCGTGAAAACACTTTTAAAGCAAACTCTGGCGGTAAGTGTACTTTCAACCATGTTGGCAGGAACTGCATTTGCTGCACCTGCAGAAGCGCCACCAGCTTTTGTGAAAAAAGTTGCCGATAGCTTGATTGCACGTTTAAAAGCAGATCATGCTAAATTGCAGAACAATCCAGCATTGGTCAAAACGATTGTGCGTCAAAACCTTGATCCGTATGTAGATGCGCAAGCATTTACCCGTATTGTGATGGGTACTTATGCGACGAACCAATACAGTTCAGCAGCACAGCGCGCGCAGTTTGAGAAAAACTTCCGTGAAACCTTAATTGAGAACTATGGCACAGCGTTTGCGAAATTTAGCAACCAAAGCTACACCATGCGTCCTTATAAGGCGACCAACAGCAAGAACCCAGTGGTGACTATTGATTTCTTGCATAATGGTGAAAAAATTCCTGTGTCATTCCAGTTGGCAGACAAAGGCAGCCAATGGAAAATCCGTAACATTAACGTCTCGGGTATTGATTTAGGTTTGCAATTCCGTAACCAGTTTGCAGCGAACGTGAAGCGTAATGGCGGCAATATTGATAAAGCCATTGCAACCTTTAAGCCAGATGCAGAAGCTGCGGTTGAAAAGAAAAAATAGGTTAGGTGTGGCGTGATTGAATTATCAAATCAGGAATTATGTGTTTCTGGAAAAATAGATTTCAGTAATGCAGAGCAATATTACCAAAAAGGTCTGCAGTTGATTCGTCAGCAGCAGTTGCCTTTGGTGGTTAATTTGGCGCAGCTAGAACACGGGAGTACTTTAGCTTTGGCCGTTTTGGTGCAATGGTTGCGTCAGACGCCTGAAGCCAAGGGCTTACAGTTTAAAGCGGTTCCTGAAAAAATGATGAAGATCATTCAAGCCTGTCATTTGCAAGATGATTTGCAGCTAATCGTCTAAAACTGAAAAAACCATCAAAAAAGCACCTTCTTGTAAGGTGCTTTTTTATTGCGTTTAGTTTCCCGCTTTATTCAAGTGAGGTGAGATTGCAAACCTCTCTAATCCGCTGCTAAAAGGAGAGGGAATAAAAGGCATCAAATCCATTTTTTCCATCTAAAGTAAATTAATGGGCCAATAAAGAAGCCAATTAAAATAATACTGACCACTATAAAACTGGTGGTACCTTTGGCAAAAGGTAACACGTCGGTGTTCATACCATAAACACTGGCAACCAACATCGGTGGTGCTAACATACTCGGTAAAATCGAGAATCGACGAATCGTATCGTTCTGTTCGGTGTTAATGAAGCCTGAAGTGGTATCGAGCAAGAAGCGCACTTTCTGGAATAAGAAGGCATCGTGTTCGACTAGTGAGCGTACATCTTCACTGAGTTCTCGAATGTCGGCATCGTAAATATGACTGCCCAACGCGCGAGGACGTGCTAAAAAAGTTAGGACACGACGTAAATCAATCAAACACAGTTGTGCTTTTCCAAGCATGTCTTCTAATTGTGCTAGTCGGGTAATCATGTCATCGAGGTCTAAAATTTGCTCACGATGGCGGTTATTCAGAACTTCTGTGGAATACTTTTCCAAGTCCTTGTGGATATCTTCCAAGATATCCGCAAGTTCGTCTAGTTTGGCTTCAAGCAAACCCAAAAGCACCCAAGTCGGGTCTTTATAATCAATTTCGTAGTCGTTACGTCGTGCACGCGCCCGAAATGCCCGAAACGCCACTAATTTTTCACCACGCAGGGTAAACAGGCGTTCTTTATGTAAAATAAAGGCAACGGTTTGCACTGTGGCTAAAATACTGGAATTGTCTTCAGTTTCACCATCGACTTGATAGTTTTTATTTTTAGTTAAAAAATAGGTACTAATGTGTAAAATACCGTCATCATCACGGTAGAATCGCGCTGAAGATGAAATATCTTCCAAAGATTTTAAGGTTGGTAAATTTTGTGAGTATGCGTCTAGTACCCATTGCTGTTCTTCTTGTGAAGGGGCAATCAGGTCAATCCAGACCAGATCTGGATGCAAATCAAAACCACCGTTAATGGTGGCATCTTCCAGACTACCGCGCTCTGTGGCATAAAAGGCTTCAAGCATTCGTCTTTTCTCCTTGCGCAGTATGGGTTTTGTGGATGGGTGTATTTTAGACAAGGATCTTACTAAATACACTGCTCAGAATGCTATTTTATTTAAAAATCTCCCTGAAGTTTAATTTTATGGCATGACAGCCAGATAACATGGTGAAAAAATGATGTCGTCAATTGCTATTTTCTGTGGTTCTGCCCCAGGAAAAGATTCAGTTTTTGTTGAAAATGCACGAAAAGTGGGTGAAACACTGGCTGCACAAGGCAAAACTTTAATTTATGGCGGTGGGCGCTCAGGCTTAATGGGTGTGGTGGCAGACAGTACTTTGGCAGCAGGCGGGCGTGCAATTGGCGTCATGCCTGAAAGTTTGGCAGAGCATGAATTGGCGCATCCGCATTTGACCGAATTACACATTGTTGAAAACATGCATGCCCGCAAAATAAAAATGTCAGAATTGGCTGAGGGTTTTATTGCTTTGCCGGGTGGTTCGGGAACTTTAGAAGAAATTTTTGAGCAATGGACGTGGGCACAATTAGGAATTCACTCTAAACCCTGTGCTTTTTTAAATGTAGATGGCTTTTATGATGATTTGCTGAAGTTTTTAAGACAGACCTCTGAAAAAGGTTTTACTCAGCCACGTTTTTGTGAGGCATTGATTGTATCGAATTGTATTGACAATATTTTGCAGCAATTTGAACAATACCGTGTTCCTGAAATGAAATGGGAAGTGCCTGAGCTAGAGTGGGTGCAGCAGGAACTGGCGAAATAAAATGGCTGAGATCAACAACATCATTACCGTTGCAGCTGCAATTATTTTAAATGTCAAACAGCAGTTATTGGTGGTGCGTAAACAGCATACCGCGTGTTTTATGCAGGTCGGTGGCAAATTAGAACCCAATGAAGCGCCTGAAACGACCATGTTGCGAGAAATTGCCGAAGAAATTGGCTGTCAGGCGCAAATTCAACAATTTATTGGACGCTATGAAACAGCAACGGCCAATGAGCCCGACTGCCGTTTGGTCAGTTATGTGTATTGGGTTCAGCTTGATCAGGCACCAAAAATTGCTGCTGAAATTGCCGAAATGAAGTGGGTAGATTTGGATGATCAAGATACTTTGTTGGCACCGCTGACCCGTGAAGTGGTGATGCCGTGGTTAAAACAATATTTACAACAAAATTAAGAGCAGTTGATCATTCTTCTATATTTTAAGTTCAACTTTTTAATGCGTTGAGCATATTCAACCGAATAGTTTTTTTATTCAGCACTGGCCAGACAAACCGCCTCGACTTTTTGACAGCCGAGCTTGAGCAACTGCTGTTTGAGTGCATGAATTGAACTGCCCGTCGTGACCACATCATCCACAATTAAAACCCGACGAAAACGGATTTTAGGCGCATTCTGAATTTGAAATTGCTGTTGGATGTCTTCCAATCGTTCTAAGCGACTTAAGCTTTTTTGCGCGTGCTGTTGTAAGCGGGTCACAGGTTGCCAAATCGGGACATTTAAATGCCGCGCTAGTCCTTTTGCTAACAATAAAGATTGATTGTAGCCGCGTTCAGTCAAGCGGGCAGTGGAAATTGGCATCGGTACAATGGCTTGGATTTTAGGATAAGACAGTTGTTTTAGCGCGCCTACTAAAAGCAGTTGGTAATGTAACTGCTGTTCATATTTAAATTGTTGAATGATGCGATTAATTGGATAGTGATAATCAAAAGTGACTTGAATCTGCATTTCTTGTCGTTGTACCGCTTGGCTACGCCACGGCAATTGTTGCCAACAGGTTTGACAGACCGAATGTTGCCATTGCGTGTCGCTATGGCAGAGCTGACACGGTTGCAGTTGGCGCAGCCATTGTATGCCGCATTGTAGTAGATTGATCGGCTGAGTCATCTTAGGACTGCAATCCGTTTAAACATAGGCATAACGTGGTGCCTCAGGCAGCCAGCGTTTTAGCAAAGCTTCGGCATGTGTAGGATAATCGTTTAAAATTTGCTGTGCCACATGATGCGCCTGTGCCAGCAAATGATCATCCCGTTCTAATTTAGCCACCCGAAAGCCCATATCTCCCGTTTGTTTGGTTCCTAAAAGTTCCCCAGGGCCACGCAGTTCTAAATCTTTTTCTGCAATCACAAAACCATCGTTGGTTTCGCGCATAATCCGCAAGCGTTCTTGTCCATTTTGCGAAAGTGGATTTTTATACAACAAGGCACAAAAACTGGCTTTGGCACCCCGTCCGACTCGTCCACGTAGCTGATGTAGCTGTGAAAGTCCTAAACGCTCGGCATTTTCGATCACCATAATTGAAGCATTGGGTACATCGACCCCGACCTCAATTACTGTGGTGGCAATCAGTAATTGTAGTTGATTGTCTTTAAATTGCTGCATGACGGCTTGTTTTTCATCGGCTTTCATTTTGCCGTGTACCAGCCCAATATTCAGTTCAGGAAAGCGTTCTTTAATTTCAGCAAAAGTCGCCTCGGCAGCTTGCGCATCTAAGGTTTCCGACTGTTCCACCAAGGTACAGACCCAATAGGCTTGTTTGCCTTCGGCACAATTGCTGGCAATACGTTGTAAGACTTCTTCACGACGATCTAGCGGAATAGTCACCGTTTGAATAGGCGTACGTCCTGGCGGTAGTTCATCAATCACCGAAGTATCCAAATCGCCATAGGCGGACATGGCTAAAGTTCGCGGAATAGGCGTTGCAGTCATCACCAATTGATGCGGTGTAGTATGATTGGCACCCTTATTGCGCAAAGCCAGACGTTGATCGACCCCAAAACGGTGTTGTTCGTCAATAATCACCAAACCCAATTTGGCAAATTGCACATTGTCCTGAAATAACGCATGTGTCCCAACCACCAAATTGGCGCTACCATCTTGAATGCTCAGTTCAGCCGCTGCCCGTGCTTTGCCTTTTTGCTTGCCAGACAACCACGCCACTGTTAAGCCCAATGGCTCAAACCATTTTTGAAAGTTCAGATAATGTTGTTCTGCCAAAATTTCAGTGGGTGCCATCAGCGCGACTTGCCAGCCTTCTTCTAGGGCATGACAGGCTGCGACTGCAGCGACCAAGGTTTTACCTGCACCTACATCACCTTGTACCAAGCGCAGCATGGGTTTATTACGCTGCAAATCCTGCATGATTTCTTGCGAAACCCGTTGCTGTGCGCCTGTCATTTGAAATGGCATGTTACCGAGTAACGCAGGTGCTAGTTTTTGACTTGGGGAAAATGCAGGTGAGGCAATTTGCTGAATATAAGCCCGTCGGGTCAGTAAACTGACTTGATGCACCACCAATTCTTCAAAAATCAGGCGTTGCTGTGCAGGGTGAGAGCCTTGTGCCAATTGCAGCATATTGGCATTTAAAGGTGGATGATGAATATAATCCAACGCCTGTTTGAGTGCATAGCCATTGGTCATTTTTTCAGGCAGGAGTTCAGGCAAATCATCACTATGCTGTGTCAAGGCCTGTTTGACGTATTCACGTAATTTGGCTTGGGTCAGCCCATCGGTGCTTGGGTAAATGGCAGTCAGTTGGGTTTTAGGCAGTGGGGTATGTTCAGTAATCAGTTGTAATTCGGGGTGATACATTTCCAGACCACGCGCCCCAACCCGTACTTCGCCAAATACTCTTAAACGATTGCCGAGTTTGGCACGATCTGTAATACCTTTATAAATATGATAAAAACGTAAGGTGATTTTTCCAAATTCATCTTCTAAATTGACCGCCATCGACTTGCGTTTACCCGGTGGAAAATCGACCCCTTTAACCACACCTTCGAGTAAATAGCTGCGCCCCACGTTTAATTGGTTCATGGGAATGATCGTGCTACGATCTTCATAGTCACGCGGTAGATGAAACAGCAAGTCATCTGTGGTGAAAATATTTAGTTTTTCAAGTAATGCAGCAGAGGCAGAGCCTACCCCTTGCAACTGATGGACTGCAGCCATGTCCCCTCAACTTCAAATGCTATGATTAGGTGCTGAATGCATATTCTATTTATTGGTTATGGTAAAACATCGCAGCGTGTTGCAAAACAACTATTTACGCTCGGTCATCAATTTACCACAATTAGCCGCAGTCCGAAAACAGATCCTGATATGACGCATCTGCTTCAAGATATTCAACAGCTCGATTTATCACAGACTCAACCTGTTGATGCCGTTTATGTATTACTTGCACCATCTCGGAATACGGTTTTGAGTTCTGTAGAAGCGTATCAACAGACTTATGTAGATTCTGTGCAGCCGATTGTCGCTGCATTAAAAGATCATCCTGTAAAGCGAATTATTGTGGTGTCATCTACACGGGTTTATGGCGAAAACGCAGGTGAATGTATTGATGATGATACTGTGCCTAAGCCGAATGATGTACAAGGGCAGTTGTTGTTGCAGATGGAACACTTGTGGCAACAGGCTTATCCTGAACAATGTGTGATCGTACGTCCTTCGGGTATTTATGGCACTTCGACTGCACGCATGCTCAAACTTGCGGAAAGCACACAAAGTTACCCAAATATACATTGGTCAAACCGAATTCATATTGATGATTTGGCAAGTTTTTTGGCACATTTGCTTCACGTGGAACATCCTGAACCAGTTTATATTTGCAGCAATAACCAAGCTCAGCCTTTGCATGAAATGATTTTAAAGATTCAGCGTGAATTCAATTTACCTGAGTTGGTGTTGGAAAGTGAGAGAGAAACAGGGAAGCGGATTTTTGCTACGCGCATGGAGAAAACAGGATTTCAGCGCAAACATGAGGATTATTTTGATCATCTAAGAATTACGCAAAGTGATTCACCTGAAATCGGAGAATAAAAGTTCTCTTGCTAGGAAAGGGCTAGCGAGAGGTGATTTTTAAAATCTCAAATATTGAGCTTTTATTCACCCTCATCCCCAACTTTCTGCCTGAGCCATTTATGGCGTAAGAGAAGAAGCTTAAAAATTACTTCTTCTTACGTTTCAAGCGTTTTTTTGCTTGTTGTGCAGCAAGTGCTTCTAACGCCTCACGCAATTCTTCATCGCTAAAGGTGGTGATGTGTTGCAGCATCTGTAAAGTCACATCATCCAACACCAAATTGGCGTATTGTGCGACGTTTTTAAAGTTATCATCAAACACAATCGCATTGTCACTGTTGGTGCTGATATAACCTTGCTGAGTTAAGACTTTAATAAAGCTTTGGAACAAGGCTTTGTCAAAGAATTCAGGTGAGTTGAATTCATACAGCACCGACAAACGCTGACCGACCAAATGGCTGAGTTCTTCGACCTGACGTGCCGAAATATTGCCTGAGCCGCGTTGTGTAATCAGCGCCAGTGTCATGTAATAACGCTCTAAACTCTGCATTACAGGTGCAGCCAATACTACCAACTGGTTATGGTCTTCACTATTTGGTGCAGGTGAAATTAAGTTGCCTTCCGCATCTTCAGAAATCAATTTGGCCTGAATTAACGCTTCTACATAGGCACAAATCCGTTCTTTGAGTTCCTGATCTTGCCATTTCAAGAACAACTCAGCTTTCAGGAACGGATATAAAGTACGAATGACGTTGATTAAATCACCACGACGAATCGAACCATTATGTTTCACCAATGCTGCAATTAAAGATGGTAAGACAAAGGCATGCAAAATATTGTTGCGGAAGTAGGTGAGTAACACCGCCTGATGGTCTTCAATCGCGATAATATCGCCCAAAACGTGCTGCACTCGTTTAATCAGTTTGAGTTTTAAGCCGTAGGCAATAATTTCTTTACCTGATAATGGTGTGACTTGAGTGCGCTCATCATAAGGCAGGGCAGTGAGCAGATTACGGTAAGTGTCTAACTGCTTCACACAAATTTCTTCATCCAAGGTATGTTTTGGTGTTGCCAGTAAAATCAGCGATAACAAAGATACCGGGTTAATTACCGCAGCACGGTTAATGTTTTCCAAAATCGCATGTGCCGAAGTATTCACTGCATCTGACACTTGTGGTGGAATAGGATCATCATTTTTTTCAATGCTGATGTGTTCGGCATCGTGTTGTTTTAGAACATCATCTAAAAACACAGGTTCGCCAAAATTGACATGCACCTTGCCAAAAATCCGTTCAATCTTGCGCATGGTTTTTAAAATGCCCATTAGCGATTCAGATTCTTTTGGCTTGCCTTGCATTTCACCGACATAGGTTGAACCTTCCATCAGGCGTTCATAACCAATATAAGT
Source organism: Acinetobacter sp. YH1901141 (assembly GCF_013416935.1). Lineage (NCBI taxonomy): Bacteria > Pseudomonadati > Pseudomonadota > Gammaproteobacteria > Moraxellales > Moraxellaceae > Acinetobacter > Acinetobacter sp. YH1901141. Next base: position 26,506 of record NZ_VPEY01000004.1, read on the forward strand.
TGGCACAAAAGCAATCGGTTTAGCACGACCACGCAAATGACTGTGAATGGTCATGGCGAGCATGCCTGTTTTTGGTGGCAACAAGCGGCCTGTACGTGAACGTCCACCTTCAATAAAGTATTCAAGCGGCGTGTTACGCGACAAAATACTGAATAAATATTCTTTAAAGACGGTTGTGTATAAGCCGTTGCCACGGAAAGTACGACGGATAAAAAACGCACCGCCACCACGAAGCAATTGACCTACAAATGGCATATTCAGGTTATCGCCCGCAGCAATGTACGGCACCATCATGCCGCGTTTGTAAATCACATAAGACAGCAATAAATAGTCGATATGACTGCGGTGACATGGGGTATAGATAATTTCATAGTCTTTGGCCAGTTCGCGCACGGTACTAAAATTATGCACTTCCACGCCATCGTACAATTGTGTCCATAAGCGGGTCAGTGCCATATCGGCAAAGCGTACCGCTGCATGAGAGTAGTCCGACACGATTTCATTTAAATAACCAATCGCACGACGCTCGGCTTCAATCACGCTAATTTTACTGCGTAAACTTTCACGACGGATGGCATCTTGCACATCGGGAGATTTAATCAGACTGAGCATGACATTGCGGCGGTCAGACAAGTCTGGGCCAAGTACGACTTCACGTTGTCCATCTAAGTAATTATTTAGAGTGTTAACAATAAAGGTCGCAGGCGACAGGTTCGGATGCTCAGTTTTGGCATGTTCAATTAAAGCGCGTAATGATTGTGGCTCGTGAAATTCCAAATAAGACTGACGACCATGCACCCCAATATTCATTAACTGCTTGACTGTGCCAGGCGTTGCCCACGTATCGGTAAACAGTAGTTTAAACCACGAATCCTCTTTGTCTGGAGAACGTCCCCACAACACGGTCACAGGTACCAATTCAATATCAAGTTCTGGGTGTTGTTCTAATTGTTCAATTAAACGTAACAAGCGTGGCGGAAAAGCATAAGGTGGTGGATTGAGTAGGTTGTTCTCATCGTGATGCTGTAAAAACAGAATCGAGGCTTTTTCTTTATGTGAACCCATCACCAATGGATCAAGCGCAGGCGTGAGTTTTAAGCGACGTGTTTCGCCATCGACCACCAAGGCATTGCTGCGTGAGTGATTTTGCAATACGTAGCAAGTTATCTTGGTGCGAGTGGCATTTGAGTCTACACTTTGCGCATCCTTGACAGGGACTTCACCCAAAACATGCGGTGTCACCACAAGGTCAAGCAGCTTACCAGAAAGCTGACGATACATTTGACCAAAACCACGCTTGGACATATTCACTCCTACTTCATCACCTAAGTCCCTAGCCAGTAGGGAATTTATTTTGCGTCATTGTATCTAATAATCGCGCTGCATTTTTAGATAATTTGCATGAATATTGTTAGATTTTATCGTTAAAAATCGTATTTTTAGCAAAATTGATCGGCTAAGTTGTGACACAGCGGTCAGTCTTTGATGGGTAAAAGATGCAGAATCTATGGCAAAATAGCAGGATTAAAAAAGTCAGTTTATTTTGACGATTTATTTTTTCATCGACTTCGATCCCGCATCCCCAATTTCCGCCATACATAGGTTAGTTATGAACGCACTCACACAAGAGCTGGTTGAACTTCTTTGTTTAGAAAAGTTAGAAGAAAATATCTACCGAGGTATCAGTCGTAACTTGGTGGGTAAACGTGTTTTTGGCGGACAGGTTTTGGGACAGGCTTTACGTGCTGCATCTTATACCACTGATCGTCCTGCGCACTCATTGCATGCCTATTTCTTGTTTGGTGGCGATGTCAACGCACCTATTATTTATGAAGTTGACCGTTTGCGTGATGGTAAAAGTTTTTCTAGCCGTCAAGTACGTGCCATTCAGCATGGGCGTACCATTTTTACTGCGATGGTGTCCTTTGCGCCGTTGGAAGACGGTCTGAATTATCAAATTTCAGAGCCAAACTATCCTGCAGCAGAAGCTTTAAAAAACGAAGCGGAACTCAAACAGCATATTGTCGAGTTTGTACCTGAAAATGTGCGTGCCAGTTTTATGCGTGATCGCTTGGTGGAGATTCGCCCGATTAATCCGAGCAATCCATTTTTACCGCAGCCTGAAGCACCTGCTTATGCACACTACATTCGTACCCATGACAGCATTTCACCAGAGGTGGATGAAGTGTCTTTGCATCAGGCAATTGCGGCATTTTATTCAGACTTCACGTTAATGACCACAGCACTGCGTCCGCATGGTTTGAGCTATTTATCACCAAGTTTGCAGTGTGCCAGTATTGACCATGCCATGTATTTCCATAAACCGTTCCGTGTGGATGACTGGATGCTGTACGACATGGAAGCCACCATTAGCACTAGTTCGCGTGGTTTGAACTTTGGGCGCATGTGGCAAAATGGTGAATTGGTGTGTAGCACCAGTCAGGAAGGCTTGATTCGTTTACGTGAAATCGAAACGCAATAAAATATAGCCTTTAAAATCTACATTCATCAGCCGACATTCATGTCGGCTTTTTTACATCCTGAAGCACGATCTGAACCTAATCAAAGTGCGCTAGAAAAATAATACTCGATTCAATTTCAGCCACATGGCATAGTCCACACATCACATTAAAAAACTCAATTGCGTATGAGCCTCAATACACAAATTCTAATTGCCGCAATTTTGGGTGTGGTGTTTGGTTTTATTCTGAATCTATTTCCAGACAGCACATTTTTTAGCGCCAGTTTGTATGGCATTGGTTTAATGAGCAGTATTTTTATTGGTTTACTGAAAATGCTGCTGATCCCACTAATTTTTAGCTCAATTGTGGTCGGTGTGTCGAACTTACAGGCTGTAGGGCAATTGAGTCGAGTCTGGAAAATTACGTTGGCGTGTTGTGTCACCACCACGACTTTGGCTTTAATTTTAGGTTTGGCGTGTGCGCATTTATTTGCAGTGGGTAAAGGCGTAGATATTGTGATGTTTCAAGATGCTATGGCGCAGCATCAAAGCCCAGACACGCTTACGCCGTCTTCGTTTTTTACCAATTTCATTCAAAACACCTTAATCAATCCGTTTAAAGCTTTTGCCGAGGGTAATGTTTTGGCAGTGGTGATATTTGCCTTATTGGTGGGTGTGGCGCTGGTCAAAGGCGGGGAGCACTTTAAAACGGTACGTAAACTCAGTCAGCAATTTTTTGAAATTATGATGTTGATGATTGGCTGGGTAATGAAACTGGCATCTTTGGGGATTTTTGCTTTATTGGCTAAGTTGGTTGCAACCGAAGATATTTCAGTCCTGAGTCGTTTGGCAGAGTTTGCTGCAGTGGTCACGGGCACCACGATTTTTCATGGTGTGGTGGTCTTGCCTTTGCTGTTGTGGATATTTGGCAAAATGGATCCGATCACCTTTTTTAAAGGCACACGTGCTGCCTTAATTACGGCTTTTGCCACCAGTTCCAGTTCTGCCACTATGCCACTTTCGATGAAATGTGCGCAGGAAAATTTAGGTGTGCGTCCGCAAACTGCAGGCTTTGTGATCCCGTTAGGTACACAACTGAATATGGATGGAACGGCATTGTATGAAGCTGCAGCGGCTTTGTTTGTTGCCAATTTAATGGGGCTGGATTTAAGTTTAGGACAGCAATTAATTGTCTGTGCCACAGCCATGATCGCTTCTTTGGGCGCGCCTGGTATTCCAAGCGCAGGTATGGTGACGATGATTATGGTATTACAATCGGTGGGCTTGCCTGCAGAAGCGATTGCGATTTTATTGCCGATCGACCGTTTGTTGGATACTGTGCGTACTGTGGTCAATGTGCAGGGCGATATGATGATTAGTGTGGTGGTCGATCGGCATACTCGTGATGACCCTGCACTGCATTCCTGATAATGGGTTTAAAATCGAATCAAGTTTTCAGCATCATCCTGTTTTATTGTGCTATGTAAAGACATGAGCCAAAGCAGATTAATCCCAACATGGGCTGTAGGCCACTTCCCAAATATGACCATCTAAGTCCTGAAAATAACCTGCATAACCGCCGTAAAAGGTGCTCTGTGCAGGTTTTAAAATTTTCGCACCTGCATTTTTTGCTTGTTTCAATACCTGATCGACCTCGAGTGGGCTATGTACATTATGTCCTAAAGTGATTTGTGCAGCACTGCTGGCTGTACCTGTTAAGCCTGTATCTTGTTGTAAACTTTGTTTAGACCATAAAGCCAGTTTTAAGCCTGCTTGCAGTTCAAAAAAGACCACCGCACCTTGTTCAAATTCCTGTCCAATAATGCCTTCAGTTACAAGTCCTAAGCCGTCGCGGTAAAAATCGAGTGCACGTTGTAAATCTTCTACCGCTAAGGTAATCACTGAAATGTGTGCCTGCATGTTTGATCTCCTTATCTTATGTAATTGTTTAAGCGTTTAATTGTTATGATCTTGACAGTAGGGCATTTCTGGCTGCGTTGTAAAGTGCAACTTTGGTGGAGAGGGAGATTGTGATTACGGCGTAAAACTGAAAGTGGACATACAAATAAAAAGTCCTATTCGAGATTGAGCGAATAGGACTTTATGTTATAGACCAATAGTCAGTAATTTAACGGACTATTTGGTTTCGGTATCAGATGCGGTTAAATCGTCAGTTTCTAAAAATTCAGGCTGATCAACATCAACATCAACATCAACATCAACATCATCGCCAGTCGCTTCTGGAATGCTGTCTAAATCAAATTGATGTGCTTGTTCTAAGGTGAAGTTCAAACGTCCGCCCATCACACTCGCAAGCTCTTCCAAACCTTGTTTGTTGAGTGATGAAAACAATTGAATCGAGAAATCTAGTTTCATCTTTTTCAACTGCTGTTTGACTTCAAGCAATACTTTATTGGCAGGGCCACGGTTGAGTTTGTCCGATTTGGTGAGCAATACATGCACGAACAATTTACGCGAATACGCCCATTCCAGCATCATCACATCAAAGTGCTGTAAGGGATGGCGAATATCCATCAGTAACACCAAGCCTTGTAAACTTTTACGATGAATCAAATAATTTTCGAGTTCTTTTTGCCACACAATTTTCATGGCTTCAGGTACGGCTGCATAACCATAACCGGGTAAATCGACCAAACGCTGTTCGGGGTTGCCCAAACTAAAGAAGTTGATCATTTGAGTACGACCCGGTTTTTTAGAAGCACGTGCCAATTGTTTTTGATTGGTTAAAGCATTAATTGCACTGGACTTACCTGCGTTGGAGCGTCCTGCAAAAGCCACTTCGTAGCCAGTATCTTCTACACATAAATTCAGTTTAGGCGCACTCATTAAAAACTCGGCTTTACGCAGCCAGTTTAAGGCGCGAACAGAGTATTCAGTAATGGCAGGGTCTACTTTTTTCTCGTAGCTAATTTTCTGCCGTGGCTGTGCTGCTGCCTTACTGTTTTTCGATTTTCCTCTGCTATGGTGCATAACTTAACTTCAATTCATGGTCTACAAACAGGCATTATAAAGCAAGTCATACAGGCAAGCGACCTTTGCGCCCTGAATGCCCGAAAAAAGCAACATCTAGGATGATATTGCTTTGACCGTTTAAGTTACTTTAAAGATGAATCAGCGGGATTGGAGATTGTGTACTGAACTGTAAATTGGGTACAGGCTGTAGCACTTCACCCAAGCTGTATTGATCTAAGCTTTGATAAAACTGTTCCATTGCCTGATTGAGAATGCCTTTTAGTCCACATTGCGCACGCAGCACGCAGGGCGGGGTATTACACTCTACAATTTGATTTTCACCTTGCAGGATTCTCACCACATGACCTAAACGCAAAGGCAATGCTTCAGGATGCAAGCGAATCCCGCCACCTTTACCACGAGTGGTAATTAGCCATCCTTGCTTACCCATAAAGTGAACGATTTTTACCAGATGGTTCTGGGAAACATGCAAATCCTGTGCAATTTCCGCAATGGTATAGGGTACATCTCGAGGACGCGAGATATACATTAAAATACGCAGCGCATAGTCGGTGAATTTATTTAATTGCATGATCGCACAGATGTTTTTTTTAAATACAAATAAATTAAGGCTAGTCTAGCATAACTAGACTAGCCTTACCTATTAGCTTTTAACGCTTTAGATTAGTGGCGAACACCACCTGTACCAAACGCTTCGCTATGGATTTGCTCATCTTTGATGCCACGCGCAAGTAAAGCTTTACGCTGTTCTGCCATGAATGGCATTGGACCACATAAGTAGTAATCTGCATCGGCTGGTAACAGCGCTGCATCTACAGTGCTGAGGTCTAAACGACCTGCAACATCGTAATCTTGACCCAGTACATCACCTTCGTTCGGGAACTCATACGCAGTCAACGTATGAATACGTGGACATTTTGCAGTTAAGTCTTGGAGATGCTGTTTCATGGCATGTACTTGTTTGCTACGACATGCGTGAATAAATGTCACAGGTTGTGGCACATCTAAAGTCACCAATTGATTCAACATTGCAATCATTGGTGTTAAGCCAACGCCGCCACTAATGAAGACATTGCGTTTGTTGCTGTCGATGAGGAAGAAGTTACCTGTTGGTGCAGATACTTCAACTTCAGAACCTTCTGGTAATTGGTGCAATACGTTCGATACCCAACCTGCAACTTTATCTGCACCATTGCCTGGCTCACGTTTTACAGAAATACGTAAGTAATCTTGTTGTGGGCTAGTCGATAGCGTGTATTGACGTGGTTGCTTCAAGCCAAGTTCAGGTACAAATACGCGTACTGAAATATATTGACCTGCTTCGTATTTTGGTAAATCGCCACCATCTACTGGCTCGAAGTAGATTGAAGTGATTTCGTCACTTTCTACAACTTTCTTGGCAATTTTGAAATTACGCCAGCCTAACCAGCTGCCTTTAGTTTGTTCGTGTTGTTCGTAGATTGCACGTTCAGCATTAATAAACACTTCTGCTAACTGACCATAAGCAGCTGCCCATGCATCAATTAGAGGATCTTCCATTGAAATATTTAATACTTCGCTAATAGAGTGAAGTAGGTTTTCGCCCACAATATTATAGTCAGGTGCTTGAATGTTTAAGCTCACGTGTTTGTGGGCAATCAATTCAATCACAGGCGCAAGCACAGAAGGATCTTCAATGTTTTCAGCATAAGCCAATACAGCACCTGCAAGCGCTTGAGCCTGCGCACCACTACGTTGGTGACCCATGTTAAAGGTTTCTTTTAGATCAGGATTATTCCCCAACATGCGGTTATAGAAATAACCAGTCAGTGCGACACCATTTTCACGGAGTACAGGAACAGTTGCTTTTACAAGGTCAATTTGCTGTGGAGTCATGTTCGATCTCTCATGGCTGTTATTTATAAGATGTATTCAAAATACATCTTATAAATAAGGATTGCAAACATTTTTTTGTGAAACCTTAAAAAAAATATGGATTATAAAAATATCCCATTATTTTTAAAGTTTTTATGGGGTTTGTAGATGTGATAACTAGAGTTTTGTAAGTATTCATTCAGGTTTTGGGTGGCACATCCATGAATGAAATCTATGCAAACCTCATCGTTTATAACATGCTATTTCTTACCAAATAATGACCCTAACAAACCTCGTACAATTTTCTGTCCTGTAGACCCCCCTAAGCTGCGTGCTGCGCTTTTGGCAAAGGTACCCACAATATCCTGAGTCAGTTTTTCACGCTGTTTGGCAGCGCGTTCTGCTTCTTTTTGCTGTTCGCGGGCTAGACGTTCTTGCTCGCGCGCTTGTTGTTTGGCCAGTGCTTCGGCTTCTTTAGCCTCTTGCTTGGCGCGTGCTTCAGCTTCTTTGGCTTCAATTTTAGCTTGTTCTGCTGCTGCCGTTTGTTGCTGACGTTGTTCAACTTTTTGTTGCAGCATTTCATAAGCACTTTCACGATCTAGCTGCTGTTCATACACGCCTGCAATAACACTTTGGCTGATACATGCTTGTCGTTCTTCTGTGCTAATTGGGCTAAACGATGAGTAGGGCGGCATTACCCAAGCACGTTCTACAATTTGCGGTGTGCCTTGTTCATCTAAGCAACTAATTAAGGCTTCACCTACCGCAAGTTCGGTAATGGCTTGTTCAACTTTAAAGTCTGGGTTGGCACGGAATGTATCTGCGGCAGTTTTTACTGCTTTTTGGTCTTTGGGTGTAAAAGCACGTAAGGCATGCTGAACACGGTTACCCAATTGTCCCAATACGCTTTCAGGCAAGTCCAGCGGGTTTTGGGTCACAAAATAAATCCCCACGCCTTTAGAGCGAATTAAGCGTACCACTTGTTCAATTTTTTCTTGTAGCGCGCTGCTGGCATTGTCAAATAACAAGTGTGCTTCATCAAAAAAGAACACCAGTTTTGGCTTGTCCATATCGCCCACTTCAGGCAATTGTTCAAACAGTTCTGATAACATCCATAATAAAAAGGTGGCGTACAGTTTTGGCGTGTTCATGAGTTTGTCTGCAGCCAAAACATTAATATTGCCGCGTCCCTGACTGTCAGTTTGAATAAAATCCAAAATATCCAAACTCGGCTCACCAAAGAATTTATCACCGCCCTGATCAGCTAAAGCCAGTAAATTGCGCTGAATCGCACCCAAACTGGCTGGAGAAAGATTGCCATACTCAGCTTTAAATTCACTGGCGTGTTCGCTGACATAGGTCAGCATGGCTTTTAAATCTTTAAAATCAATCAGTAATAAACCCTGATCATCGGCAATACGGAATACCGCAGACAACACGCCCTCTTGGGTGTCATTCAGGTTCAGCATTTGCGCCAATAATAACGGGCCAATTTCAGAAATGGTGGTACGAATCGGATGACCTTGTTCGGCAAATAAATCCCAAAACACCACAGGAGATGCTGCAAACGGAATGCTTTCGATACCTAAGCTCTTAATACGTGCATCAAACTTTGGGCTGCTGCTGCCTGCTTTGGCTAGACTGGAAACATCGCCTTTGGCATCGGCTAAAAATACGGGTACACCAATTCGTGAAAAGCTTTCTGCCAAGACTTTTAAGGTGACGGTTTTACCTGTACCTGTTGCACCTGCAATTAAACCGTGGCGGTTGGCAAACTGTGAATGTAAAACCACGTCTTGTTGAACGTCGGCAGTTTTTTTACCAATAACGATTGCTGTACTCATATTTTTATCCTGATTTATATAGCTATTGTTAAAATGATGATCTGTGCTGCATTAGTCGCTGAAGCGTTGTAAGGCATTTTGAATATCGTGAATTAAATCTGTAGGATGTTCTAGTCCAATACAAAAACGCACCAATAATCCTTCAGCCAAGTGAGAATGATCTAAGGTACGCATGGTCTTGAGATCGTAAAGCATCACTAAACTTACAGGGCCGCCCCAGCTAAAGCCGAGTTTAAATAAAGATAGTGCATCGCAGAATTGACGTACAGCGGCTAAATCATATTCAGGCTTAAAAATCACACTGACCAAACCTGCGCTGTGTCCATCGCGGCAAATTTCTTTCCAATACGCATGCCCCGCAGATGTGGCATCAGCAGGATGCAACACCTGAGCAAATTGTGGTTGTAGTTTCAGCCAGTTCAGTAACTGCAAACAGCTTTGCGCTTGGTGTTCATAGCGCAATTGCATTGAGGCTAAGCTACGTTGTACTTGCGCAACATCATCGCCCGATACACAAATGCCTTGGATGGCATGCATACGAAATAATTGATGATGTAAATGTTGATCACGGGTCACCACAGAACCCATTAATATATCGCCACCACCACTTGGGTACTTGGTTAGGGCATGGACACTTATATCGACACTTAAGTGTTCATTGCCAAAATCAAAAGCATTAAAGGCAAGACCTGCACCCCAGGTATTGTCCAGTGCAGTCAGAATGTTATGGGCTTGGGCTTTTTTTACCAGACCAATTAAGTCCGGAAACTCCAGTGTCACCGAACCAGCCGCTTCGAGCCATAACAGTTTGGCTTTATCGCTTGGGCTAAAGCTTTCTACCTCCAACGGGTTATAGACCTTGACGGCAATGCCATAACGCTGCTGCAGATTACGCAGATGCTCCATATTCGGACCATAAATATTGTCCGGAACCCAGACCTCATCACCCTGGCTTAACAAGCAGGAATTGACCAGATTAATCGCAGAGAGGCCGCTCGGCGCCAGCAGGTGATACAGACCGCCTTCGATCTGCGCGATGTGATCACCTAACGTAAAGGTCGTCGGTGTGCCATGTGTGCCATAGCTATAATCATAAGCATCAGTCCAGTGTCGATTAAACAGTGCATCTGTGTTTTCAAAGATAATGGTCGATGCACGAAATAGGGGAGGCTGTACCGTTTGAATATATTGTGGGGCACGTCTTGGTGCATGAATTAAAGCAGTTTGAGCATTTTTATTCACAGGTTCACTCAGAAAATAAGCAAATATTGAGTTTAGCTTAAGAGAAATACTGGCTTTAGGCTATAAAAAGCTGCACTACAAGACATGCCTTGAACTTGGCGCTATTTTTGCAGAAGCTGAAGTATAGAAAATACAAAGGATGATCCAGATGAAAGCACCACTAAGCGTGCATTATTTTCAGCATAGTGCAGATGAAGGTTTTGGAAGTTGCTATGACTATTTAAAGCAGATGGGGGCGCATATCACTGCAACCGAATTTTTTGCTTTACCGCCTGAGCAAAATATTGAAATTGAAGCCTTACCCAAAGTTGAAGATATTGACCTGTTAATTGTGATGGGCGGTGCCATGAGTGTAAATGATGAAGTACATTATCCATGGTTAAAAACAGAAAAACGCTGGATTAGGCGTTATTTGGCGATGGGTAAACCTGCAATCGGTTTGTGTTTAGGTGGGCAGATGATTGCCAATGCGTTGGGTGCAGCAGTGAGTCCTAATCCTGAACAGGAGCGCGGTTGGCATCCTGTCTATAAAGTCGAAAATATACCAGAAAGCTGTTTCCAAATGCCTGATCAAATCACAGTGATGCAGTGGCATGGTGAAACTTTTGAATTACCAAAGGGCGCGGTAAGACTTGCCAGTAATGCCGCCTGCGCTAATCAACTCTATCAAATTGGGAAAAATGTACTAGGATTCCAATTCCATCCAGAAATCACCCCACAAGCTTTGCAGCTGTTTTTAGACAATGCCGAAATGAAACCAGCATTTTCGGGCATGTATGTACAACCCGCGCATGAATTAAAACAGATGTCTGCGGCACAATTTCAGGCAGGCAACCAATTAATGAATCGTGCAATAGATTATGTTTTAGCACAAAGCAAACTTCGAGAATAAAGTTATGGATTGTGGCGCAAACACAGAAAAGAAAGTTAGGTCAGGGCGATGACGATTTCTGCTGTCAGGGATGGTTGGAATGGTCAAAATGCAGATTGTCTAAATTTACACTCAATAAATGGATAGGAATGCTGCCTAACTCATATATAAAGTGCTAATCGTATATTTTAAAAAGAGAAATCGGCAGAGCGTGAAAAATAAAGCAATAAAGCCAAAAAGAGATTTGCTTATGCATTAAACAATCGTTATAATGGGCGACCCTTTATACAAGGGGGTTAACTGCGAAGAAAGTAGTTAACATCGTGACAGTCGTGGCATCGATCATGACCTTAGTGATAATTCACTGCCTTTGACACTTGCCTTAAATTAGTGGGGTGAGATGCGTCAAGGGTGATTCTTTATATATTTGGCTTGGAGTTAACTGGTATGTCTAACCAGAGAATTCGTATCCGTTTGAAGTCTTTTGATCATCGTCTGATCGATCAATCTGCTCAAGAAATCGTAGAAACCGCTAAGCGTACTGGCGCACAAGTTTGTGGTCCAATCCCGATGCCAACTCGCATCGAACGCTTCAACGTTTTAACATCACCACACGTAAACAAAGATGCGCGCGACCAGTATGAAATCCGTACTTACAAGCGTTTGATCGACATCGTTCAACCTACAGATAAAACTGTTGATGCGTTGATGAAATTAGATCTAGCAGCTGGTGTTGATGTTCAGATTGCATTGGGTTAAGGCTTTCGGTTAATTAACACTCTAAGTTAATTAGGCCGCTTTTTTAGAGGTTTATGCACATGGCTATTGGTTTAGTCGGTCGCAAGTGCGGTATGACCCGTATCTTTACAGATGCTGGTGTTTCTGTACCTGTTACAGTGATTGAGGTTGATCCTAACCGCATCACTCAAATCAAAACGCTTGAAACAGATGGTTATCAAGCAATTCAGGTTACTACTGGTGAACGTCGCGAATCTCGCGTAACTAACGCTCAGAAAGGTCACTTCGCTAAAGCGGGTGTTGCTGCTGGTCGTTTAGTTCAAGAATTCCGTGCTACAGAAGCTGACCTTGAAGGTCGTGAAGTTGGCGGAACTATCGGTGTAGATTTGTTCACAGTAGGTCAGATCGTTGACGTAACTGGTCAGTCTAAAGGTAAGGGTTTCCAGGGTGGTGTTAAGCGTTGGAACTTCCGTACTCAAGACGCTACTCACGGTAACTCTGTTTCTCACCGTGTTCTAGGTTCTACAGGTCAAAACCAGACTCCTGGTCGCGTATTCAAAGGCAAAAAAATGGCTGGCCATTTAGGTGCTGAACGCGTAACTGTACAGGGTCTTGAAATTGTATCTATCGACACAGAGCGTTCAGTTCTTGTTGTTAAAGGTGCGATTCCTGGTGCGACTGGTGGTGACGTAACTGTACGTCCTACGATCAAGGCTTGAGGGGAAATAACGTGAATTTAAATACTGTTTCCGGCTCTGCTGTTGAGTTATCTGAAGTTGCGTTCGGTCGTGAATTCAATGAAGCACTTGTACACCAAGTTGTTACGGCTTACTTAGCTGGTGGTCGTCAAGGCTCTAAAGCTCAGAAATCACGTGCAGACGTTGCTGGCGGTGGTAAAAAACCATTCCGTCAAAAAGGTACTGGCCGCGCTCGTGCTGGTTCTATTCGTAGCCCAATCTGGGTTGGTGGTGGTAAAACTTTTGCTGCTCGTCCACAAGATTGGTCTCAAAAAGTTAACCGCAAAATGTACCGCGGTGCAATGCAATGTATCTTAGCTGAACTTGTTCGCCAAGATCGTCTTGTATTGGTTGAAGAGTTTGCTGTTGAAGCTCCTAAAACTAAAGAGTTGCTTGCAAAACTTAACGACTTGAATGCAACTCGCGCATTGATCGTAACTGAAGCTGTAGATGAGAATCTATATCTTGCAGCGCGTAACCTTCCACACGTTGATGTGGTTGATGCTACTGCAATCGATCCTGTTAGCTTGATCGCGTTCGACAAAGTTGTAATGTCTGTTGCTGCTGCTAAGAAAATTGAGGTAGAACTCGGATGAACAACGAACGTTTATATCAAGTCCTACAAGGACCTGTATTTTCAGAAAAAGCACAAGTTTTAGGTGAAACTGCTGGTGTTCAAGTATTCAAAGTTGCATTAAATGCAAACAAACTTGAAATCAAAAAAGCAGTTGAGCAATTATTTGGTGTGGAAGTTGTTAAAGTTAACACGACTATCACTAAAGGTAAGACTAAGCGCTTTGGTCGTACATTAGGACGCCGTTCTGATGTTAAAAAAGCATACGTCACCCTGAAAGCTGGCCAAGATGTTGAAATGGCTGACTTGGGCGATACCGCTGAAAGCGCAGCGGAATAAGGACGAAATTTATGCCGATTCAAAAATGTAAGCCAACGTCTCCAGGACGTCGCTTTGTAGAGAAAGTCGTTCACGACCATCTTCACAAAGGTGCGCCTTATGCGCCGTTGGTGGAAGCTAAAAAACGTACTGGTGGTCGTAACAACAACGGTCACATTACTACACGTCACGTTGGTGGTGGTCATAAGCAACACTACCGTATCGTAGACTTCAAACGTAACAAAGATGGCATTCCTGCTGTTGTAGAGCGTATTGAATACGATCCAAACCGTACTGCACACATCGCATTGTTGAAGTATGCTGACGGTGAACGTCGTTATATTATTGCGCCTAAAGGTTTACGTGCTGGTGATCAAGTTCAATCTGGTAACGATGCTCCAATTCGTCCAGGTAACTGCTTGCCACTTCGTAACATGCCAATTGGTGCTACTCTTCACAACATCGAACTTAAAATCGGTAAAGGTGCTCAATTAGCGCGTTCTGCTGGTACATCAGTTCAATTGTTGGGTCGTGACGGTTCATACGCTATCGTTCGTCTACGTTCAGGCGAAATGCGTAAAGTGCACGTTGAATGTCGTGCTGTGTTAGGTGAAGTATCTAACTCAGAAAGCAACCTTCGTTCACTTGGTAAAGCAGGTGCTTCGCGCTGGCGTGGTGTTCGTCCTACCGTTCGTGGTATGGCAATGAACCCGGTTGATCACCCGCACGGTGGTGGTGAAGGGCGTACTAAAGGTATCCAACCTGTAAGCCCATGGGGTCAAAAAGCTAAAGGGTACAAGACACGTACCAACAAGCGTACGACTAAGATGATTATTCGCGACCGTCGCGTTAAGTAACAAGTAAAGGAATCTGACAATGCCTCGTTCTCTGAAAAAAGGCCCATTCGTCGATGCGCACTTGTTCGCTAAGGTTGAAGCGGCAATCGCGGCTAATAACCGTAAGCCGATCAAAACTTGGTCGCGTCGTTCGATGATCCTCCCAGATTTTGTTGGTTTAACAATTTCTGTTCACAATGGTCGTAACCATGTTCCAGTGATTATCTCTGAACACATGGTTGGTCATAAACTCGGTGAATTCGCGCCAACTCGTACCTATCGTGGTCACGGTGTTGACAAGAAGTCTAAACGTTAATAGGTGCTATGATGGAAGTAACTGCTAAATTACGCGGTGCCGCTATCTCGGCACAAAAAGCACGTTTGGTTGCAGATCTTATCCGCGGCAAATCTGTTGCGCATGCACTTAACATTTTAAACTTCAGCAACAAAAAAGCTGCTGTTTTAGTTAAGAAAGCATTGGAATCTGCAATTGCAAATGCTGAACACAATAACAGTTTAGATGTAGACGACCTTAAAGTATCTACGATTTACGTTGATGAAGGCATGAGCCTTAAACGTATTATGCCACGTGCTAAAGGCCGTGCAGATCGTATTACTAAGCGTACTTGTCACATCACCGTTAAGGTAGGGGTTTGATATGGGTCAGAAGGTTCATCCAATCGGTATCCGCCTAGGTGTTGTGAAACGTCATAACGCTAACTGGTATGCGAATCCGAAACAATACGCTGAATACTTGCTTAAAGACCTTCAAGTTCGTGAGTTTTTAACTAAAAAACTTAAGAACGCAATGGTAAGCAATATTCTTATCGAACGTCCAACGGGTGCTGCTAAAGTAACAATTAGCACTGCGCGTCCTGGTATCGTAATCGGTAAAAAAGGCGAAGACATTGAGAAATTACAACGCGAATTAACATCTATTATGGGTGTTCCTGCGCAAGTAAGCATCAACGAAATTGACCGTCCAGACTTAGATGCACGTTTAGTTGCTGAAGCAATCGCTTCTCAATTAGAAAAGCGTGTAATGTTCCGTCGTGCTATGAAGCGTGCGGTACAGAACTCTATGCGTGCTGGTGCTAAAGGTATCAAAGTTGAAGTTTCTGGTCGTTTAGGTGGTGCAGAGATTGCACGTACTGAATGGTATCGTGAAGGTCGTGTACCTTTGCATACACTTCGTGCGGACATCGACTATGCAACTATGCGTGCTGAAACTACTTACGGTACGATTGGCGTTAAAGTTTGGGTATTCCGTGGTGAAATCTTGGGTGGCATGAAACAAGTCATGAACCCAGCACCTGCTGAAGAACGTCCAGCTAAACGCGGTCGCGGTCGTGGTGAAGGTCAAGAGCGTCGTGGTCGTCGCAATGATCGTTCTGCTGAAAAAGGAGAATAATCCATGTTGCAACCTAAACGTACTAAATTCCGTAAGGTGCAAAAAGGCCGTAACACTGGCTTAGCGCACCGTGGTAGCTCAGTATCTTTCGGTACTATCGCTCTTAAATCAGTTGAACGTGGTCAAATGACTGCGCGTCAAATTGAAGCGGCACGTCGTACAATCAGCCGTCGTATTAAGCGTGGTGGTAAGATCTTTATCCGTGTATTCCCAGACAAACCAATTACTTCTAAGCCTCTTGAAGTGCGTATGGGTAAAGGTAAAGGTTCTGTGGAATATTGGGTTTGTCAAATCAAACCAGGTAAAGTCTTGTACGAAATTGATGGTGTGAACGAAGAATTGGCACGTGAAGCATTTACGCTTGCTGCTGCTAAACTTCCGTTTAAAACCACTATCGTGACTCGGACGGTAATGTAATGAAAACTAAAGATCTACGTGAAAAGTCGGTAGAAGAGTTGACAGCTTTGCTTGATGAGCAACAGCTTAACCAATTCCGTCTTCGTATGGCGAAAGCAACTGGTCAATTGGGTAAATCGCATGAAGTTGCGCTTACTCGTAAAACTATTGCACGCATCAAGACCCTCCTTACCGAAAAACAGGGGAACGGGCAATGAGTCAAAATACAGTCCGCACGTTAACTGGCAAAGTTGTAAGCGACAAAATGGAAAAATCTATTGTTGTCCTTATTGAACGCCAAGTTCAACACCCGTTGTATGGCAAATTGATTCGCCGTTCAACCAAATTACACGCTCATGATGAGAACAATACCGCCAAGATTGGTGATGTTGTAACCATCAAAGAAAGCCGCCCAATGTCTAAAACTAAGTCATGGACTTTAGTTGAAGTTGTTGAAGCTGCTGCTGAGTAATTAACGTTCTTGTTGCATCATCGGTCAATTTCGAGTACTCTTTGAGCCTTTCGAAATTGTGACCGGTGATGCTCGGTTTTGGAGTAGGGCAATGATTCAAACCGAAACGATGCTTGACGTAGCTGACAACAGTGGTGCTCGCCGCGTACAATGTATTAAAGTACTAGGTGGTTCACATCGTCGTTATGCTTCTGTTGGCGACATTATTAAAGTTACTGTAAAAGAAGCTATTCCACGCGCACGTGTTAAAAAAGGTGACGTGATGAATGCTGTTGTTGTACGTACAAAGTTCGGTATTCGTCGTCCAGACGGTTCTGTGATCCGTTTTGATGATAACGCTGCTGTTATTTTGAATAACAACAAAGCACCGATTGCAACTCGTATTTTCGGACCAGTGACTCGTGAACTTCGTACTGAACAGTTCATGAAAATCATTTCATTGGCTCCTGAAGTTCTATAAGAGGCAATCATGGCTAAGATTAAAAAAGGCGATCAAGTAATTGTGATCGCAGGTAAAGAAAAAGGCAAACAGGGTACTGTTCTGTCAGTTTCTAATGACCGTGTTAAGGTCGAAGGTCTTAACTTGGTTAAGAAGCACCAGAAGCCAAACCGTGCTACGGGCGCTGAAGGCGGTATCGTAACGCAGGAAGCTTCGCTTCATATCTCAAACGTGGCAATTTTTAATGCTACAACCCAAAAGGCTGACCGTGTTGGTTACCAAACGATTGATGGCGTGAAAACTCGCGTTTATAAATCGAATGGTGAATCAGTGGCGGTGGCGAAGTAATAGGTTGAAATAGGCAATGGCCAGACTTAAAACACGTTACAACGACGAACTTAAGGCTCAATTACAAGAACAATTGGGCGTTAAGAATGTGATGGAGATCCCTCGCATCACTAAAATTACCATCAACATGGGTGTTGGTGCTGCAGCTGCTGACAAGAAATTGTTAGATGGCGCTCTTTCTGATATGCAAGCTATTGCTGGTCAAAAACCAGTTTTAACATTAGCTCGTAAATCAATCGCTGGTTTTAAAATCCGTGATGGTTGGCCGATTGGTTGTAAAGTTACTTTACGCGGCGAACGTATGTACGAATTCTTAGACCGTTTGATCTCTATCGCGATCCCTCGTATCCGTGACTTCCGTGGTTTCTCTTCGAAATCATTCGATGGTCGTGGTAACTACTCTATGGGTCTCAAGGAACAAATCATGTTCCCTGAAATCGATTTCGATAAGATTGATCAAATTCGTGGTATGGACATCACCATCACTACGACTGCTCGCACCGATGACGAAGGCCGTGCGCTTATGCGTGCATTCGGCTTCCCGTTCAAATAAGAGGTCGATATGGCTAAGAAAGGTATGATTAATCGCGAATTGAAACGCGAAGCTACTGTTGCGAAATACGCTGCAAAACGTGCTGAATTAAAAGCAACGATTGCAAACGTAAATGCAAGCGACGAAGAGCGTTTCGAAGCGATGATGAAGTTACAAGCATTACCACGTAATGCGTCTCCAGTACGTCTTCGTAACCGTTGTGGTTTAACTGGTCGTCCTCATGGTTACTTCCGTAAGTTCGGTTTAAGCCGTAACAAATTACGTGACACAGTAATGCAAGGTGATGTACCGGGCGTTGTTAAGGCAAGCTGGTAAGGAGCACTATAAATGAGTATGCAAGATACCGTTGCCGACATGCTAACGCGTGTTCGTAACGCTCAAATGGCAAAGAAACAAACTGTTTCTATGCCTAATTCTAAGTTGAAGGTTGCTATTGCAAACGTACTTCAACAAGAAGGTTATATCGCAAATGTAGAAGTGGCTGACAACGAAGGCAAACCTACATTAACGATTACTTTAAAATACTATGAAGGCAAACCAGTTATCGAAACTGTGAAACGCGTAAGCCGTCCAGGTCTACGTCAGTATCGCGGTAAAGATGCACTTCCAAGCGTTAAGCAAGGTTTAGGTATTGCAATCGTTTCTACAAGCAAAGGCATCATGACTGATCGCGCTGCACGTGCTGCAGGTATCGGTGGTGAAGTTATTGCTTTTGTTTCTTAATAATAGGTGATTCCTCATGTCTCGTGTGGCTAAAGCCCCAGTAACTGTACCTAACGGTGTTACAGTTACTCAGAACGGCCGGCAGGTCGAAGTGAAAGGCAGCAAAGGTACATTGTCTTTCAACCTGCATGCGCTGGTCGAGCTAAAACAGGAAGACGGTATTTTAGCTATTGCTCCTAAAGCTGAGTCGAAAGACGCTTGGATGCAAGCTGGTACTGCTCGCGCTGTGCTTAACAACCTTGTAAAAGGTGTGAGCGAAGGCTTCGAACGTAAGTTGCAATTGATTGGTGTTGGTTATAAAGCTGCGGTAAAAGGTAACGTTGTTAACCTTAACCTTGGTTTTTCACACCCAATCGATTACACCCTTCCTGAAGGTGTGACTGCAGAAACTCCAACTGCAACTGAAATTATCCTTAAATCTGCTGATAAAGCAGCTTTAGGTCAAGTTGCTGCGGATATCCGTGGATACCGTCCACCAGAGCCATATAAAGGTAAAGGTGTTCGTTATTCGGATGAAGTTGTTCTTCGTAAAGAAGCTAAGAAGAAATAAGGCGCGAGGTTCTTATGAACGAAAAGAAACAATCCCGTTTGCGTCGTGCGAAAAGCACACGCTTGCACATCCGTGCATTGGGTGCGACTCGTTTGTGTGTAAACCGCACGCCGCGTCACATCTATGCTCAAGTTATTTCAGCAGATGGTGGCAAAGTTTTAGCGCAAGCTTCAACTTTAGATGCTACTTTACGTGCTGGTACAACTGGTAACGTTGAAGCAGCTCAAAAAGTAGGTGCTTTAATTGCAGAACGCGCGAAAGCAGCTGGCGTAACTAAAGTTGCGTTTGACCGTTCTGGTTTTAAATATCATGGTCGTATCAAAGCCTTGGCTGATGCTGCTCGTGAAAACGGCTTGGAGTTCTAATCATGGCTAAAGTTGAACAAAACGAAGGTCTTGTTGAAAAGCTGGTTGCCGTTGATCGCGTAGCCAAAGTTGTTAAAGGTGGTCGTATCTTCTCTTTCACAGCATTAACTGTTGTGGGTGATGGTAATGGTCGCGTGGGTTTTGGTCGTGGTAAAGCACGTGAAGTTCCAGCTGCTATTTCTAAAGCACTTGAAGCTGCACGTCGTAACATGATCACTATCGAATTGGCAGATGGTACTTTACAACACCCGATTCATGCGCGTCATGGTGCAAGCCGTGTTTACATGCAACCAGCATCTGAAGGTACTGGTGTAATTGCGGGTGGTTCTATGCGTGCAGTTTTAGAAGCTGCAGGTGTACGTAACGTATTGACTAAATGCCGTGGTTCTACTAACGCTGCAAACGTAGTGAACGCAACTTTTAACGGTTTGCGTGACATGACAACTCCTGAAAAGGTTGCTGCGAAACGTGGTCTTTCAGTAGAACAAATTCAAGGGTAATCAATCATGAAAACGATTAAAGTTACCCAGACTAAATCTGCATCGCACCGCTTGAAAAATCACAAGCTTAGCCTTAAAGGTTTAGGTCTGCGTCGTATTGGTCATACTGTAGAAGTGCAAGATACGCCTTCTAACCGTGGTATGATCAACCAAGTCTACTATATGGTTAGTGTAGAGGAATAAGCCATGACTCTGCGTTTAAATGAACTTGCACCTGCAGAAGGTGCTAAGCGTGAAGCCCGTCGTCTAGGCCGTGGTATCGGTTCTGGCGTTGGTAAGACTGGTGGTCGTGGTATCAAAGGTCAAAACTCACGTAAGAGCGGTGGTACACGTCCTGGATTCGAAGGTGGTCAAACTGCGTTATATCGTCGTTTACCTAAATTCGGTTTCACTAGCCAAATCGCTTTGAAAACTGCTGAAGTACGTTTATCTGAGCTTGCTAAAGTGGAAGGCGACATCGTTAGCCTTGAAACTTTAAAAGCAGCGAACGTTGTACGTAAAGATATGGCTCGTGCTCGTATCGTACTTTCTGGTGAAATTACTCGCGCATTCACTATTCAAGGTGTTGCTGTGACTAAAGGCGCTAAAGCTGCTGTTGAAGCGGCTGGCGGTAAAGTCGAGGAGTAATCCCCAGTGTCTATGTCTCCTAGTTCTTCAGGTCATGTTCACATGATGAAAGGCCAACCATTTCACGTGAAATACCGTGAAATTATACGCCGAATGATGTTTCTCATTGGTGCGTTGTTGGTATTTCGACTAGGAGCGCATATTCCAGTACCAGGCATTAATAATGCCGCACTTGAACAATTGTTTAATGCAAACCAAGGTACAATCCTTGGTTTGTTTAACATGTTTTCGGGTGGTGCATTAGAGCGGATGTCGATTCTTGCTTTAGGGATCATGCCATACATTTCTGCTTCGATTATCGTACAGTTGATGTCTACCGTGGTTCCTTCGCTTGAAGCTTTGAAAAAAGAAGGCGAGCAAGGCAAACGCAAAATTAATCAATATACGCGCCAAGGCACATTGTTTCTTGCACTTGTGCAAGCGATTGGGATGTGTGCAGGTCTGATTGGTCAAGGTATTACCTTAACGTCAGGTCTGGCTTTTTACGTTCCAGCTGTGACCTCTTTGGTTGCAGGCACAATGTTCTTAATGTGGTTGGGTGAACAAATTACCGAACGCGGAGTGGGCAATGGTATTTCCATGATCATTTTCGCAGGTATTGTTGCAGGCTTGCCTAATTTAATTATGCAATCCTTCACATCTATTGACAGTGGCCAGTCAAGCCTGATTGGTTTGGCAATTTTTGGTTTATTGTCTTTGGGTGTACTTGCAGCAATTGTGTTTATTGAGAAGGCGCAGCGTCGTATTCCAGTAAACTATGCTCAAAAACAACAAGGTCGTCGTGTATTTACTGCTCAGCAAACGCATTTGCCATTAAAAATTAATATGGCAGGTGTGATTCCAGCAATTTTTGCCAGTTCATTGCTTTTGTTCCCAGCGAGCTTAGGTCAATGGGTCGGCAGTGCGGATCCTAGTGCTGGATTAATCAAGCGTAGTCTACAAGACTTGGCATTGGTATTGTCGCCTGGACAACCGTTGTATTTGGTGCTCTTTGGTGCGTTAATTATCTTTTTCTGTTACTTCTACACTGCGCTGGTTTTCAGCCCTAAAGAAGTTTCGGAAAACTTGAAACGCAGCGGAGCTTATGTGCCTGGTATTCGCCCAGGTGAGCAAACTGCTCGTTACTTAGATCATATTCTCAGTCGTTTGACCTTTATTGGCGCGATTTACATCACTGTAGTCTGCTTAATGCCGATGATTCTACAAAGCTCATTTGGAATTCCATTTAGCTTAGGTGGTACATCATTATTAATCGTTGTAGTGGTTGTGATGGACTTTATGGCTCAGCTTCAAGCACATCTCACCTCGCACCAGTACGATAATCAAACGTTAATGAGAAAAACGACTGCTCATCCTAAGGGATAAGCGCACTTAGAGGTTTCATCATGAAAGTACAAGCTTCTGTAAAGAAAATTTGTGGTAGCTGCAAAGTTATCCGTCGTAATGGGGTTATTCGCGTAATTTGCAGCGCAGAACCTCGTCATAAGCAGCGTCAAGGTTAATTTGATTAAGACCTGTTGATTTCAGTAGGCTAATTAGGTTATTATCCGCCCCTCAAGATTTTTGTGGGGCGGTTGATTATCTTAACTGCCTTTTTGGAGAAAATTGAATGGCTCGTATTGCCGGTGTAAACATTCCGGATAACAAGCACGCTGTTATCTCTCTCACTTATATCTTTGGTATTGGTCGCCACACTGCTAAGACTATCTTAGCTGCTGCTGGTATCGCACCAACAACAAAGATCCGTGAATTAGATGACGCTCAGCTTGATGCGATTCGTGCAGAAGTTGCTAAGGTTCCGACCGAAGGTGACTTACGTCGCGAAATTTCCATGAACATTAAACGTTTAATGGATTTAGGCTGCTACCGCGGTCTTCGTCATCGTCGCAGCTTGCCTGTCCGTGGTCAACGCACCAAAACTAACGCACGTACCCGTAAAGGTCCGCGCAAACCGATTAAGAAATAAGATTTCTGGAAGCTAAAAGATGGCTAAAGATACTCGCACACGCAAGAAGGTCACTCGTACCGTCTCTGAAGGTGTTGCACACATTCACGCTTCTTTTAATAACACCATTGTGACCATTACCGATCGTCAAGGTAATGCACTGGCTTGGGCTACCTCAGGTGGACAAGGCTTCCGTGGATCACGTAAATCAACTCCGTTCGCTGCTCAGGTAGCTGCTGAAGTTGCTGGTAAAGCTGCTTTAGATTACGGTTTGAAAAACTTGGAAGTCCTTGTTAAAGGTCCTGGTCCAGGTCGTGAGTCTGCGGTTCGTGCATTAGGTGCAGTGGGTTATAAAATTAACAGCATTACCGATGTGACTCCAATCCCTCACAACGGTTGCCGTCCACCTAAAAAACGTCGCGTGTAAGGAGAAACATTCATGGCTCGTTATATTGGTCCAAAATGCAAACTCTCTCGCCGCGAAGGGACAGACCTGCAACTAAAATCTGGCGTTAAACCATTTGACGTCAAAACTAAAAAACACGCTAAAGCTCCTGGCCAACATGGCGGGGCTCGTGGTGGTAAGCAATCTGAGTACTCACTACAATTACGTGAAAAACAAAAAGTACGTCGTATGTACGGTGTTTTAGAGCGTCAATTTAGTAACTACTATAAAGAAGCTGCTCGTGTGAAAGGCGCAACAGGTGAGAACTTGTTGAAATTGCTCGAAAGCCGTCTTGATAACGTTGTTTATCGCATGGGTTTTGGTTCTACACGTGCAGAAGCTCGTCAGCTTGTATCTCACCGTAGCATTACTTTAAATGGTCGTCGTGTTAACATTGCGTCTATTCAAGTTAAAGCTGGTGATGTAATTGCAGTTCACGAAGGTGCAAAACAACAATTACGTATTAAAAACGCAATTGAATTGGCTGCTCAACGTGGTATCCCTTCATGGATGGAAGTTGACCATTCTAAATTTGAAGGTACGTTTAAAGCTGCACCAGATCGTTCTGATTTACCTGCTGAAATCAACGAAAGCTTGATTGTAGAATTGTATTCTAAATAATCCTTGAGGTAGCAATAATGACGCGTACTGCAAATGAGTTTCTTACTCCGCAAGCGATCAAGGTCGAAGCGGCAAGCGGGACCTCGGCAAAAGTTATTCTAGAACCATTAGAGCGTGGCTTTGGTCATACTCTTGGTAATGCTTTACGTCGCATCCTTCTTTCTTCTTTACCTGGCGCAGCTGTGGTAGAAGTTGAAATTGAAGGTGTCGAGCACGAGTACAGTACTTTGGAAGGCTTGCAGCAGGACATCGTCGAGCTCTTGCTGAACCTGAAAGGATTGTCTATTAAGCTGTTCGATCAAAATGAAGCTTATTTGACATTGGAAAAACAAGGTCCAGGCGATGTAACTGCTGCAGACCTTCGTTTACCGCATAATGTTGAAGTGGTTAACCCTGAACACTTGATCGGCACTTTAAGTGCTACAGGCAATTTAAAAATGCGCCTGAAAGTTGCTCAAGGTCGTGGTTATGAAACATCTGACTCACGTTTCCCAGAAGGCGAAACTCGCCCTGTAGGTCGTTTGCAGTTAGATGCTTCTTATAGCCCAATTAAACGTGTGTCTTACATCGTAGAAAATGCGCGTGTAGAACAACGTACTGACCTTGACAAGTTGATCATTGATCTTGAAACCAATGGTACAGTTGATCCAGAAGAAGCAATCCGCAAAGCGGCAACAATCTTGCAACAACAAATTGCAATTTTTGTTGATCTTCAGAAAGATCAAGCTCCTGTTGCTCAAGAGCCTCGTGAAGAAGTTGACCCAATCTTGCTTCGTCCAGTAGATGATCTAGAGCTTACTGTTCGTTCTGCTAACTGTTTGAAAGCAGAAAATATTTACTACATTGGTGATCTTGTACAGCGTACTGAAGTTGAGCTACTTAAAACGCCTAACTTGGGTAAAAAATCGCTTACAGAGATCAAAGATGTTCTGGCTTCTAAAGGCTTACAGCTCGGCATGCGTTTAGAGAACTGGCCACCGGCTAGTCTCCGTATGGACGATCGTTTCGCCTATCGTAGCCGTTAATTAAGTAGGACTATCACCATGCGTCATCGTAATAGTGGTGTGAAATTAGGCCGTACAAGCAGCCATCGCAAAGCGATGTTCCAAAACTTGGCTAATTCTTTGTTCGAACACGAGTTAATCAAAACAACTGTTCCTAAAGCAAAAGAATTACGTCGTGTTGCTGAGCCTTTAATCACTTTAGCTAAAAACGATACAGTAGCAAACCGTCGTTTAGCGTTTGCTCGTACTCGTTCAGCAGCAACTGTTGGTAAATTATTTACCGTTCTTGGCCCTCGTTACAAAGAGCGTAACGGCGGTTATCTACGTGTTCTTAAAGCGGGCTTCCGTGCGGGTGATGCTGCACCGATGGCTTACGTTGAGCTTGTAGATCGCGAAGTTAAATAATTTCGCTAAGAATAACGCACGTTGTTCAGAAAAAGACCGGTTTTACCGGTCTTTTTTTATGAAAAAAATATATTGAATCTCAATAAATGATGAAATTGTCCCGAATTGATATAAATTTTAGTAACTTTTGCTAAACTTGACATTGTGTATTGTCAAATTTATGCTTTAATAAAAAACATCATTCAAGCTGGACAATAAAACATGGATAAGCAGGTTGATATATTAATTATTGGGGCAGGGATTTCGGGCATTGGTGTAGCAGCACATTTAAGTCAAAACTGCCCACAGCGTTCTTTTGAAATTATTGAGCGTCGTCAAAGTTTTGGTGGCACTTGGGATTTATTCCAATATCCGGGCATTCGTTCAGATTCGGATATGTCGACTTTTGGTTATAATTTTAAGCCTTGGAAAAAAACCAATGTACTTGCCGATGGCGCATCTATCAAAGACTATCTAGAAGAAGTCATTCAAGAAAAAGCCTTACACTCAAAAATTCATTTTCAGCATCGTGTGTTATCTGCCAATTATGACTCTCAAACACGTAAGTGGATGTTACGTATAGAAAATGCAGTGCAACAGATTGAAACTTGGGTGGCTAATTTTGTTTTAGGTTGCACAGGCTATTACAATTACGATCAAGGTTTTCAGCCTGACTTTCCGAATCAACATGCGTTTAAAGGTACATTTATTCACCCACAGCATTGGCCTGAGAATTTAGATTATCGTGGTAAAAAGGTCTTAATTATTGGTAGTGGTGCAACCGCCATTACCTTAGTACCTGCTATGTCAAAAGGTGGTGCAGCGCATGTCACCATGCTACAACGCTCGCCGACTTATATTGCTTCAGTGCCTGCAATGGATTTTGTTTATCAGCAAATGCGTAAAGTTTTGCCTGAAGATGTTGCTTACAAAATCACGCGCGCACGTAATATTGGCATGCAACGCGCCATTTATGCTTTAGCACAAAAACAGCCGAAATTACTGCGGACTTTGTTGCTGAAATCTATCCAAATGCAGCTCAAGGGCAAGGTAGATATGAAGCATTTCACGCCACATTATAATCCGTGGGATCAGCGTTTATGTGTTGTGCCTGATGGTGATTTATTTAAGATTTTACGCGAAGGGCATGCCTCGATTGAAACCAATCAAATTGCAAGTTTTACTGAAACAGGTGTGCAATTAAAATCGGGTAAACATTTGGATGCCGATATTATTGTGTCTGCGACAGGTTTGAATATTCAGATTCTAGGCGGTATTCAAGCCACAATTGATGGTGTGCCTTTAGACACCTCGAAGCACATGCTATATCAAGGTGTGATGATCAGCGATGTACCGAATATGGCGATGATTATTGGCTATATTAATGCCTCTTGGACGCTTAAAGTGGATGTGGCTGCGGATTATATTTGTCGTTTGCTCAATTATATGGATCGACAAGGTTATGACGAGGTAATTCCTCAAGGTGACCAAACAGAGTTATTGGAAGATACGGTGATGGGCAGTTTGAGTTCGGGCTATATCGCGCGTGCTGCTAATGTGATGCCAAAGCAAGGCAAACATGCGCCATGGCGAGTGACCAACAATTACTTAGAAGATCGCAAAACTTTAAAACAAGCAAGTTTTAAAGATGGTATTTTAAAATTCAAACAAGCTGTGCCTGCACAGCAGCGTAAACCTAAATTAGTGTCTTAAATCGTTGGGTGCAAAAATAATATGGCGCAAGAAATTTAAAATTGCTTGCGCCATTTTTATGTTGAGGTGGAAATTTTATAAAGAACGTGAAATCAGCTCTTTCATAATTTCATTGGTGCCTGCATAAATGCGATTGGCTCGATTGTCTAAGTAAGCACGTGCAATTGGATACTCAAGCATATAGCCATAGCCACCATGTAGTTGTAGACATTCATCCACCACTTTGGAGTACATCTCTGAAATTTTATATTTGGCGGCCGCTGCAGCTTCAACACTGAGGTGATCTTGAAGTTGTAACTGCATACATTGATCTAAAAAAGCACGACAGAAATCAATTTCGGTGCGTAATTCTGCCAGTTTAAAGCGCGTATTTTGAAAGCTATGAATACTTTTGCCAAAGGCTTGACGTTGCTGAGTATATTGCAGTGTATGTGCAAAAGCAGCTTCTGCACCTGCTTGGCAAATAATCGCGACAATTAAGCGTTCCCAAGCCAGTTCTTTCATCAGCATGATAAAGCCCATGCCTTCTGCACCCAATAAATTGCTGCGAGGCACGCGGACATTATCAAAAAATAATTCGCAAGTGTCCTGACCTTTCATACCAATTTTATTCAGTGGTTTGCCTTTGCTAAATCCCGCACGGTCTGCTTCTACCAATATTAAAGACAGATTGGCTGAACCTTTGTCTGTGTTCGCTGTTTTACATACCACAATCGCCATGTCGCACAAATAGCCGTTGGTAATAAAAATTTTAGAACCATTAATCACGTATTCATCGCCATCCAATACCGCAGAGGTACGCACAGCTTGTAAGTCTGAACCTGTACCGGGTTCGGTCATGGCAATCGCGGTTATCACTTCGCCTGTGGCCATGCGGGGTAACCAGTGTTGTTTTTGTTCAGTTGTGCCAAAGTTATTAATGTAATTGGCGACAATATCTGAATGCAGTGAAAAACCGGTAGCACTGTCACCTGCATAGGCTTGTTCTTCAATCAAAATCATGCTGTATAAGCGGTCTACCCCTGAACCTGCATATTCTTCAGGCATGGTGCTACACAGCAAACCCAAAGTACCTGCTTTACGCCATAGCTCACGGTCTACATGCTGCTGCGCTTCAAATTTTTCAGTATGGGGGATGACTTCCTGCAAATAGAATTTTCGTACCAAATCACGAAAACTGTCGTGTTCAGCACTGAATAAGGTGCGCGGTAACATATTGGCAATGGGGCGAATTGCGGCAGATTGCATGGTTTTATCTTCCTGATGTTGTTATTTTGAGTTCACCTTAGAAGAATTTATAGGGGGCAACAAGGTGCAAAAGTTTCAATTGCAAATGAAAGATGATGCTTTTGGTCAATGCTGCATAAAAGTCATCGAAACTTTAAAAGGGGTCGGTTAAACTAGCCTGAGTTTAATTTTAATGGGGA
Source organism: Acinetobacter sp. YH1901141 (assembly GCF_013416935.1). NCBI lineage: Bacteria > Pseudomonadati > Pseudomonadota > Gammaproteobacteria > Moraxellales > Moraxellaceae > Acinetobacter > Acinetobacter sp. YH1901141. The sequence goes on from NZ_VPEY01000004.1 coordinate 54,898, forward strand.
AACCGCATGAGTGATGACATCAGCTTAGAAGAACGCAAAGTGATTTACCGTGCCCGTCGTGGTTTAAAGGAAATTGATGTCTATTTTGACCCGTATGTGAAAAATCATTATTTGACTGCCAGTGCGGAAGAAAAACAAATGTTTGCCGATTTGGTTGAGCAGGAAGACCCAGATTTATTGGATTGGTTTATGGAAGTGTCTGAGCCACCACGTCCTGAGTTGAAAGATTTTATCCGTAAACTAAAGCATTATGTGCATGGCTAAGCAGCAGTTTCAGCTGAAACCTAGTGTCATCGCAATAGTGTTTCAGCTGATGATCGCTCTACTCATCGTTTGGCTTTTACTACAAGTGTTAAAGCCATGGCTTAGCGTTGTATGTATTGTCATTATGGGCTGGACATATTTTAAATTTGTTCGTGCAAACCGAATTGTTGGTTTAGATCAATTAGATGACCGTGAATGGTCAATTTCCTATCTCGCGCCTCGTGTAGTATCACAACAGATTAAAAGCACAGCTCGCCAAATTGAAATTCAGCGTGTGCAACTGCGTCAAGTGATAGATCATCAAATTTATATCGTCATGGAATTTCAGCAAGCCTTTAAACCTCTGGTGATTTGGTGTGATCAGGTTTCCAAGGCGGAATGGAAGGCTCTAAAAGTATTGGCGAAAATGCTCTAATTTACAGACAGCTGTATATTTTTATAATAATAAAAAACTATAAGTATCATAAAGATAAAATTATCATCTATTTTTCGTGTCCTGATCAGTCATTTTATATTGGCATAAAAGATTACACATATCCCTATTTTCAGTTATATTCATTCCAGACAAGTGTAGATCAATACAAATCAGATTCCTGAAATGTGCAGATTTAAATTTAGTCGAAAGATTTTTTAAGATAAGCCCGAATTGGGCATCAGTTAATAAGTAGCATGTGCTGAACCGTCGCAATGCTACTTTTTTTTGCCTAAATTTTGTCGGATGACAGATTTCAGTCAATTTTAGTCACTTTAAAACATGGCAAAGTTATCCATCTGAAGCAGCAAGTAGACGCTTTTATTCAGATATTGCTTCTGCTATGTTTGTTGCAATGGACATAAACACAATTATAGAGGACAGGAAAATGTCGCAAGTCCAAAAAATAGGCCAGGGTGTGGCCGTATTTGCAATCACAAGTTTATTATTATCAGGTTGTTCACAAGTGATCAAAACAGGTGCCAATGTCGCACTTGGATTTACTGAAAAACATATTGTGCCGCCAATTTTAGCGATGGAAGATGCTGAAATGGTGTGTAATTCTGGTAATTCCTTAACCCCTGCCATTATGGCGACTAAAGATATGGGCGCAGACCCAACCCGTGTTGCGGTACTGATGTACTCGGCAGCGGGCATTTGTGCCGAAGAAAAAGCTTTGGATGCTGAATTGCGTTATTTACGTGCAGCAAAAGCAGGGCAAGTAGGCGAAGCGCAAGATGCGCGGATTCAGCAAAAACGTTGGGCGGCTTTGGCGGCACAGCGCCAATACACAGGCTATCAATTGTTTCAGCATCGTTGGGAAAAGAAATATCGGAAACCTTTGGGCGAAGGTTGTCCAAAAATGAACAGTGATATTGATCAAACTGTGTATATGTTGGGGATGTTGAGTGGCTTGCAAGCCATGACCAATGATATTAATTCAGGCGGGGCAGTGCATGTGCCTAAAGATATTGCCGCGATTGTTGAACGTGGTATGACCTGTTTAAACAATGAAAAATTCTGGGGCGCACCAGAGGCTACACGTGCCGTAATTTGGACTTTGCTTCCAGGTGCGGGAGATGGCAAACCTGATCCGTATCAAACCTTAAAGCAGTCGATGCAAATCGGTGAAAATAAAGGCGTGCGTTTATCACACGCTTTATACGCGGTTGCTGCCCAAGCCAGTGGTGAAGATGCCAAAATCCGCGACGCACTCAAAGCCTTTTCTAATGCACGCAGTGACGAAAAACCTGTAAATCCACAATTTAAATTGATTGATGCCATGGCGGGAAGCATGGTACAAGGAATTTCAGACCGTTACTGGACTGAACATACAGGTGTGCGTACGGGTGATCAGCAGCGTTTCTGGGATGAGCAAGATAATTCTTCTGAATTAGATGATTTATTTAATGAGGATACGGCAGCTCAATTGTAAAAATATCAAGATTGCCCAATTCAATATTGACCAGAGGTTTTAGGATTGGGCAATCCGTTTGCCGAAGCACATAACAAGAATAATTTGGAGGATGCAAGCGCCTATGCAATATTCATCTCAATTTCTCAGTCGAAAAATTGTGTTTATTGCGACATGTATGTCGGTTTCGGCATGTTTGCAGATTTTTGCAGAGCATTTTATTTATTGGTCTACACATTTATTGGATGAATTCTGGCGCTTATGGACAGGGCATTGGGTGCATGTGGGCTGGATTCATTATTTGCTTAATATGATCGCCTTTGCCTGTTTACCTTTTATTTTTCCGCATGCCAAAGTATGGCACTTTGTGGCGCTTTTGTTGGTACTACCGCCAGCGATTAGTCTGAGTTTCTATTACTTCCTTGCCGATATTGATGCCTATGCAGGACTTTCTGGGGTGTTGCATGGTGCTTATGTGGCGGTGGCATGTGTGCATTTGCTTTATAAAAAAGAACGTGGCTTTGCCACATTGGTCTTGCTGCTTATTTTATCTAAACTGATTTGGGAAAATACAGTGGGCAGTTTGGGTACAGCAGAATTAATCGGCAGTCCTGTATTAGTTGAGGCACATTTATTGGGGGTGATTTGGGGAGTAATTTTTGCACTGGCTTATATTATTTGGGCCTATTGCATTGATCCGCATTAAAATTACATCAAAATGATGGCAAAAAGGGCTCACAAGAAATCTCACAATTGACCATTTTTACTTAAAAGAAAATCTATATTGTCATTTTAAAAATAACGACGTTCATTCACATTTAAACTGAATACAAAAATGCTCAATGGAAGATGGATATTCCGTTGAATAAGGACAGACAGAAATTCGAGTGTCTCGGTTTCTGCATAGAATAAAAACAGGAAAATATATGCACAATAACGGACAACGCAGGTCTGGCTTGGCTTTGCTCAGACATATATGGACAGAATGGATTTCTACATTCGTTATTTTGATCTTGTTGCTACTGACACTTATTATTGGTACAGGTGAAATGGTACATGGTCAGTTGTTGCGCATGGGTGAACGCCTATACGGTGACCCTGCAACGGGTATGCAGTATTCATTTTTGCGTGCCGAACCCACTGCACCTGACTGCGAACGCAACCCCGATATCGATGCACAAGTACATGCCCAAATGCAAGCCAATGCTGCTGATGAGTTTGCCGATATTTTTGGTACTGCCTCTGAATCAGATGTCCGCGCTTCCATTTTAGCAGCCAAACAAATTTGTGAAGAAAAATTTCAATTTCATGATCAGGCGATTCAGCATATTCAAGCCCATCCAAGCTTGAAAATGTATCGAACCATTGAAACCTCTTTTTTTGGTATTTTTAAATTTGGTACTGAAAACCGTGCCATTTTATTGGTATTGATGGTGGTCTTTGCTGCAATTAGTGCCACTTTAAAGACCCATCACATTGGTTTACGTGGCCCTGCGACCAAAATTGACTTCAAGGTGTATTCGACCTTAATGGTGGTGGCGAATGGTTTCTTAACCTCGTCAAGTATCAGTCAATATCGTTCAGTACTCAATTCAGGCGTACCGATGAGTGGTGAAACGCAAATCATTTACTGGATGTGGATGATTCTGTTTGCAACTCTGACTTTAATTAGTTTATTCCAGCTTATTAAGCCACCTGCACCGACCCGTGAAGGCGGTAGTTTAGGTCTTGCTTTCCTGAGCGTACCTTTGTATGCCTATATGGCAATTAGTACGGGTTTCTCTTTTACCTTCCTGATGGATTATCCAATGGGGCAAGGGATTTACCTAGGGCAACTGGTCGAATTCTCTAGTATTTTCTTGAACTTGGCTTTGTTTATTTGGGCGGGGATGTTGCTCAAACAAACCCGAATTGTGGATTTGTTCCTGAATATTCTGCGTCCGTGGAATTTGGCACCTGAAACTTTAACCTGGCTGATTCTGATTGCTGCTGCATTACCAACGGCTTATACCGGTGCATCGGGGATTTTTGTCATTGCTGCAGGTGCGATCATTTATAAAGAAGTTTGGAATGCGGGTGGACGACGTCAGTTTGCACTGGCGGCAACAGCTATGTCGGGTTCAATGGGGGTCGTGCTTCGTCCATGCCTATTGATTGTTGTGGTGGCATCGCTGAATAAAGAAGTCACAACGGACATGCTGTATCACTATGGTTTGTATGTGTTCCTACTGACTTCAACCCTATTTTTAGTGATTTCGTTGTTCTTTGCTGAAAATAAATTCCGCATTGCTGCACCGAACATAGCTGCGCCATTGTCCTTACGTGCTTTTGGCCCTGTACTACCATATATCCTCATTTTTGTGTTGATTTGGTTGTTCTATAAATATGCTTTAGACACCAATATGAATGAATTTACTGCACCTGTAATGATGCCGGTTATTTTATTGATGATGGTGTTGTTTGATAAATTGCGCCATGAACCTGCGCCTATTCCAGCGATGGGGCAGTGGGATCAGACTTTAGATCACAAGCCTGTAGCACAACAGACAGCAGCTTCATCTGAGCGCTCATTATTGACTGCACCTGATTCACCATTGCGTCAGTATGGTTTCTTCAAAGCTCTGCATTTATCGACCAGTGAAACGGTGGGACATATTGGGGCATTGGTAATTTTGATGGCGCTTTCAGTCAGTGTAGGTGGCTATTTAGAACGCATTGAAATTATGGAAGCGTTCCCAACCGACATTAGCAGCATCTTTATTGTGATTAGCCTGATTGTTGCCTTGATGATTTTTGTGGGCATGATTATGGATCCATTCGGTGCGGTGATTCTAATTTCTGCAACGGTTGCGCCTGTAGCTTATCAATATGGGATACATCCTGCGCATTTCTGGATGATTACCCTAATTGGTTTTGAATTAGGCTATGTGACGCCACCTGTAGCGCTGAATCACTTATTGGCAAGGCAGTCGATTGGAGATGAAGAAGTCGCTGCAGCCGATGCAGAAGTTCGTCATAAATCGTTCTATTATCGTTATGAGCGTTGGATTTTGCCTATGATTGTGATGCTTCCTGCGATGTTGATTATTGCCTATGCACCGTATGCGTTCAAGCTATTCGGCTGGTATGAATAAGCACATGGATACTTAATCACTGTCATCTTATTATTTAAAAACACCCTGTGGTTCACTACGGGGTGTTTTTTTAATAGGTTGATATGCAGGGAATACAAAGCAGCATTATGAATGCGGGGAGTGATGATTCAGGTGTTTTTGTAACAGTGGACTGCACAAAATAATGGCAAGCAAAATTAGGGCAAAGCCAATTAAACTAAATAAGTCTGGCGTTTCATGCCAAAAGCTAAAGCCCCAAATCCCTGCAAAAATAATCGCAATGTAATTGACAGGGCCAATTTGCCCAGCAGGGGCAAGACGGTAGGCATTGGACATAAAGATCTGACTGATATTGGCCAGCAATCCTGCACCAATTAAAAAACTCAATTCTTTTAAGTTGTAAGGACGCCATGACCAGAACATCGGTACAACAGAAATGAGTGTCCCAATCATGCAAAAATAAAACACAATGCGTTCAGGCGGTTCGGTTTGAGTCAGGGCGCGTACCGTGACAAAAGCCATCGCTGCTAAAAAACTGGCACTGAGTCCAATTGCGGACATGCTATTAAACATACCTGCATCGGGTTTGGCGACAAATAACACGCCAAATAAACCAATGAACGCAGCCCATAGCATTGGTTTGGTGATTTTTTCTTTAAGGAATAGCCATGCAATTAAGGGAATAAAAATAGGCGATGAATAGGTGAAGACCATCGCATTGGACAGTTTTAGATTGGCAATCGCGTAGAAAAAACCATACATGGCGGTTAATCCGACTACCGAACGCCAAGTGTGCATCCATAACTTTTCAGTTTTAAAAAAGCCCAAGCCTTTATTGAAAATGAGCGGGATAAAAATAAACAAACCAATGAAATTACGGAAAAATACCACTGTGGCATTATCTACCGTTTCTGAGGCGTAACGAACGCACACTCCCATGAGTGAAAACAGAAAGGCAGAGCAGGTCAACAGCATAATTGCTTTGAGCAAATTTTGTTGGGCAGAACCAGAAGATGTCATACAAATAAAGCCAGAATAACCTCTGGCTATTCTAGCTTAAATTGGCTACAACACTGACCCTTTATCGTATTTTAAAATGACTGATGTGAAGCAGAGGAGGCTTACTGTGCCAGTTGGGCTTCCAGTATTTTGATTTGTTCTTCTTTCAGTTTAATCAATTCATCAGCATCGTTATGTTGCTGTTTTAATAAGGCACGTTGATCATTCAGCTGATTTTGAATGTCATCTAATTTAGCCACTTCTTCTTTGGCAAGCGCTGCATTCTCAGATATAGGTGCTTTGAGTAAATCTTCTGTGATCAACTGTTTTGGTGCTGCTTCATCTTCTTGCAATGGCGTTGCTTCAGCAGGTACAGCTTTCGCTACAGACGCCGTAGTTGGGGCAGTTTCTATAGGCGCAGTATTCTCGCTATCGCCCATCCATTGAAAGATAAATACGGCAATAATGACAATAATTAACCCACCCGTAATCGCCCATAAAAGCTTAGGGTTATGTCGTTGATCTTCAGTCATGCGTTGTTGAACCTTATTGTTTTACTTTGACTGACGCGGCTTAAACTGGATCACCCCAATTTCATCTGAAACCTCTGGGATTTCAGGTTCATCAATATGTGTTGGACGGTTTTCCGTATAATCACACTCGATACATTCGATCCATTCAGCTTCGTCAGCGGTGAGCATGACAACCCGATCCATCGCCTGACATTTCGGACATTTTGCGCCTGCAATGAAACGACGTTTAATGGTCATCACGACTCCCCTAACTTCATCTAAAGTTCTTAGTTTAAGCGTTTTTGACTATGTTCGTCCAACCTTGATGACGTAATAGTGCGTCTATTTTTGGCTCGCGTCCGCGGAAATTGATAAATGCGTCAAGCGCTGAATCTTTTCCGCCAACTGCTAGAATAAACTGTCTAAACTGCTTGCCAGTTTCGGTGTTAAATAGCCCTTCATTTTCAAAGCGATCAAAGGCATCGCTGGCCAAAACCTCTGCCCATTTGTATGAATAATATCCTGCAGCATAGCCGCCTGCGAAAATATGGCTGAAGCTGTGCTGGAAGCGGTTGTAAGCTGTAGTTGGCGCAACGGCATAGTTTTGACGAATATCATCTAGCATGGCTTGAATCTGTTCCGCATTTAAAGCAGGGTTGCTGCGATGAATACTTAAATCGAACAGGGCAAATTCAATTTGGCGCAGGCTCTGCATTCCCGACTGGAAGAAACGTGCATCTAACAGCGCTTTAAGCAGGTGTTCTGGCAGGGTGTCTTGGGTTTCAATATGCGCACTCAGCATATCTAAACTATCTTGATCCCAAGTCCAAAATTCCATGAATTGGCTTGGTAATTCCACCGCATCCCAAGCGACACCATGTGTACCTGCCACAGCAATATTATCTACTTCAGTTAGCATGTGATGTAAGCCATGTCCAAATTCATGGAATAGGGTGATGACTTCATCATGCGTTAAAAGCGCGGGTTGGTCTGCAACAGGTGGGGTAAAGTTACACACCATATAGCAAATTGGTTTTTGTAAACCTTGTGCCAATTGCATGCGTGAACGGAAACCACTCATCCATGCGCCGCCGCGTTTGCCTGTACGGGCATATAGATCAAAGTAAAAACCACCAATCACTTGACCTTGATCTTCAAGTTCAAAATAACGTGCATCAGGATGCCAAACAGGGGCAGCGCGCTCAATAATATCGACATCGTATAAACGCTTGACGATGCTAAATAGACCTTCAACCACTTTCGGTGCAGGGAAATATGGTTTTAACATTTCTTGTGAAAGGTTAAATTGCTGTAATTTTAATTTTTCAGAATAGTAGCCTGTATCCCACGGTTGTAAGGTATCAATCCCATCTTGGGCGGCAATGGCTTTGAGTTCGGCAATTTCTTGTTCTGCAGGTGCACGAGCATGTTCTGCCAGTTCACGCAGGAATTGATCGACTGCTTCGACACTTGGTGCCATTTTGCTGGCAAGGGATAATTCTGCATAGTTGTTAAAACCGAGCAATTGCGCCATTTCTTGACGTAAACGCAAGATTTCTTCCATGATCGGGGTGTTGTCAAATTCAGACTGGGCTGATTGATCGGACGCGCGAGTAGTGTATGCCTGATACAAGGTTTCGCGCAAAGCACGATCATCGGCATAGGTCATAATGGCTAAATAGGCAGGAATATCCAGTGTTGCCACAGCTTGTTCCAATTCGCGTTGCTGACCATATTGTTTCAGCAATTCAACGCTGCTTGGCGGTAAACCTTTGAGCTGATCTTCGGACAATACTTTGTAATAGGCTTGGGTGGCATCCAATACATGATTGGAAAAGTCTGATGACAGTTGCGATAAACGCGCTGAAATTTCAGCATAGCGTTTTTTAGCTTCACCTTCTAAGGCCACACCTGACAGTTTAAAGTCGCGCAATGCCAGTTGAATTGCGCTTTGTTGTGCAGCAGGCAAATCTTTAAAGGTGTTGGCGTCGTGAATATGTTGATAGCTTTGATACAACACCGTGTGCTGACCCAATTGAGTGTAGTAGTCGCTTAAACTTGGTAACAGCGCTTGATACACTTCGCGGGTTTCAGGATTATTCATGACCGCATTTAAATGTGACAGCACGCCCCATGCTTCGCTCATGTTATTTTCGAGCTGATCAATCTGTTCTAAAACATTTAATTGCGCCGTCGTATTTTCAGGTACTGCAGTCAGATTATTTAAAAAGTTTTGTCCCTGCTGAATGGCATGCTCAATTTTTTGTTTTAAATCTGCCAGGGTAATTTGATCAAATTGTGGAACAGGCAAAGTTGCCTTTTCTAATGTCATGTCGGTCTGCCGATTTATTTCCTGTGTTATTTGTAGAAGTAAGGCTTCTAGAAGGATAAATCAAGCCTTGGGTGCTATTTATTCGCTCTTGTTTCACCGTGGATAGATTGAATATCTTGGATGTAGGTGCCAAAGCGCCCCTCAATGACCGATAATTTTATGAATAGATTTTGATTTTTGTAGTGTTCATATTCATCTACATTGATTCGAAACATACCAGTAGAGTCATACGGTGTTTCAATAGAATAGTAGACACTTCCTTTTTTACCATGTTTTTTAACAGCGCTTGCTTCCAATGTCACCACAGTAGGTGTACCCAAAACTAGGGTATGAAGCAGAGGAGGATAGACAACTAGATTTAAGTAAAGAAACAGAATTACAAAAATAGGGAAGAGGAGTAAAAAATAGAATTTTGGCTTTTTTTGTACATTTGTCCATGTACGTGGAATGATCCATTGTCCGTATCTATGCAGAACATAAAAGTAGATCAAAACAGCCAAATAAATCAACGTTGCAACAATGAAGGCTGTGATTTTGACTTGATTTGTTGGGGTGAAGTCTATAAAAAAGAGAGCAATCAGTGCTGAAATACTAAGTACAAAGACTAAGCATATTACATATTCATGGTAATAGTATTTAGTAATTTTCTGTGATGTCATGATTTTTAAGTGGTTTATTTTTATAGAGATATATTAAATGAAAAAGAGCGCCGTAGCACTCTTTTTTATTTAGTAAAATTTACTCACCCTTTGCTTTGGCATTGGATTTTTTCTTTTTCACCTTGGTCTTTTTTTTGGCTTTGTCTTTCGGTTTAGCTTCCGACTTCGCTGAGGTTTTTTTACCGTAAGAGCTCGGTTTGCTTTTTGGCTTTTTCTTCGGCACAGGTTGCTCACCGTTTTCACTTAAAGTCGCCTTGCTTGGACGCTCAGAAAAAACTTCTTCAGTGGCTTCACGGCTGAACGGTTTTGCCACGCGCGGTGCGCGCATACGAATAGCACGACCTGCATGGGTGAGTTGCTGCATGAGCTCAAAATCAATTTTGCGATCTTCTAAATTGACAGCCGCGACTTTAATTTTAACTTCATCGCCCAAGCTAAAGCTTTGACCACGTGCTTGTCCAATTAGACTTTGGCTGGCTTGGTCAAATACAAAGAAGTCATCGCCCAATTGGCTAACGTGAATCATGCCATCTACATAAAGGTCTTTAAGTGTTACAAACAGACCAAACTCGGCTACTGCAGAAATGACTCCAACAAACTCTTCACCTAAATGCTGCTGCATATAGTGACATTTTAGCCATGTTGTGACTGAGCGTGAGGCTTCATCGGCACGACGTTCGGTTGCAGAATAGTGTTCGCCTGCATCATCTAAGGCAGCACCAGACAGTGGAGATGGCTTTTGTTTTAAATGCGCTTTAATGGCACGGTGTAACAACAGGTCAGGGTAGCGGCGAATTGGCGAGGTGAAATGCGTGTAGGCATCATAAGCCAAGCCATAGTGTCCTGCATTGTTGGCACCATAATAGGCCTGCATCATGGAGCGTAATAACACTGCATGAATACTTGGGGCATCAATACGGTCTTTGGTGGCTTCAATCACAGCTTGATAGTCAGCTTGCGTTGGCTGTTCAGGGAAATGTAAGCCGAGCAGTTTGACAAAATCACGGACTTTTTGAATACGTGAAAACTCTGGTGGTTCATGCACACGGTACAGCATTGGCACATCGTGTTTTAGTGCATATTCTGCTGCTGCGACGTTGGCTAGCAACATACATTCTTCAATCAGTTTATGCGCATCGTTACGGGTGCGTGGCAAAATTTCGTTAATTCCACCCAACTCATCAAAGGTCATGTAGGTTTCAACGGTTTCAAATTCCATGGCATGACGTTCAGCACGTAAACCTTTCAGCACCTGATACAACTGGAACAGGGTATTCAGTGATTTACGTACTTCACGATCTTCTGGAATGGCAGCACTGTCACCCTCAAAATATTGAGCCACTTGGGTATAGGTTAAACGTGCTTTGGAATGCATGACCGATGGATAAAATTCAAAACCTGTGACCCGACCTGCGCGTGACAGTTTTAAATCGCAGACCATACACAAACGGTCAACCTGCGGATTCAGCGAACATAAGCCATTCGATAAAGCTTCAGGCAACATCGGCAATACAAAATGCGGGAAATAGACTGAAGTACCACGTTCCTGCGCTTCATCATCTAGCGGTTTGCCAGGACGTACATAATGGCTGACATCGGCAATGGCAACCACGACACGGTAACCCCCGCCTGGGCGTTTTTCGGCATAGACAGCATCGTCAAAGTCACGCGCATCTTCACCATCAATGGTAACTAAGGCTAAATCACGTAAGTCGATACGCCCTTCACGGTCTTGCGCCGTAGGCTCCTGAAAACTTTCAGCTTCCTGAATCACGGCTTCAGGAAATTCATACGGTAGACCAAATTCCAAAATGGTTTGTGGAATAATAATTTCGGTATCTGCTTTATCTGCCATGGACTGAACAATATGACCAGTCGCAAACTCTTCACGAGTTGGATAGTCGTCAATTGCAATGCGTACAGAGTCGCCCAGTTTGACTTGGGCATGTTCAATCAGTTCTTTTTCTAAGGTAATGGGTTGATGGCTATTCGGCTGGGCAGGCTGAATAAAATATTCACCATCGTATTCTGACAATTTACCAATGATTTGTTTGACGCGACGCTGGGTGACTTCAGTAATAAAGCCCCATGCTTTGCCTTTACGATCCACTGAAGTCTGGCGGACTTTAACCTGATCGCCATTAAACACTAAACGCAGTTCACGTTCAGGCAGCAAAATATCATCATGGCCTGAAATATTGGCAGAGCCTAAACCTTTACTGTTGATGTAAACCGTGGCGTCATGGGTCGGTTGTTCTGCAGCCAGCTGGAACTTAAATCCATCTTTCATGAGCTGACCATCACGCACCATGGCAATTAAACGATGGCTTAACGCATCAATACTTTTTTGATCTGCAATGGCAAAATGCTCGACCAAGTCTGCATGTGACTGTGCCGCTTGCAGTGTTTCAATGGTTTCTAAGATTAAGGTACGGCTTGGAATAGGATTTTCGTAACGTTCGGCTTCAGCTTTCGCTTCAGGATCGACCCAATTTTTCATCATGTAATAAACTTCATGTCAGAAGATAGGTTTAGCATAAGTCATGTACGTGAAGACTGCACGTAAATGATTGCAATAATGTGTTTTCTGTCGTTATTTTACGATGTTTCAGATTTTTATGTATGCAATGTCAAAAGATCACGCTGAATTATTGCATTGAAGCATGAAAATTGTTTAAAAAATATTTAATTGAGCAAAAATATGCAAAAATTGTGGTGTCTAAGCTTGCAGTACTAGCACTTAATTTGTATTATGGCGGCACGTTACGGTGAGATGGGTGAGTGGCTGAAACCACGTCCCTGCTAAGGACGCATACGGGCAACTGTATCGAGGGTTCGAATCCCTCTCTCACCGCCACGCTTTACTTATGTCGCGCTCATAGCTCAGCTGGATAGAGCACTTGGCTACGAACTAAGGGGTCGGGAGTTCGAATCTCTCTGAGCGCACCAATAAGTAAACCGAAAAGTAACGCATCGCCTTATGGCACACAAGTAATGCGCTCATAGCTCAGCTGGATAGAGCACTTGGCTACGAACTAAGGGGTCGGGAGTTCGAATCTCTCTGAGCGCACCAACTTGAACAATCAACCGCTTTATTGCGGTTTTTTTGTGCCTGAAATTTGGTGAATATTGGTATATGCATTTACCCGAAGCCAAGCCAGTACAATAGTTGTTTTACGGTAAAATTCTTTTGATTCGTCCAATATCTGTGCATTTGATTGCAAAATGATGAATTAATACTTAACAGCCAGAAAAAAACACGTATAATGCACCCCATCAAGTCGTCGCGCTCATAGCTCAGCTGGATAGAGCACTTGGCTACGAACTAAGGGGTCGGGAGTTCGAATCTCTCTGAGCGCACCAACTTGAAATAAAAAACCGCACTTTTGATGCGGTTTTTTTGCATCTACACTATCTAAAAATGATGAAATTTCTGTGTCAAAAGCATGACCATTGTTTTACGTCTGGCTTTGAGCGAATAAACACGAAAAAAATAAGGAAAGTGCTCAATCTAGTGTAAGATTTAGCTCAATTTGAATGACTTGATGATGAGCTTATGTCTGACACGCAGCCAGCATTGTCTTTGCGCTATTTTTTAAATTTAGAAGAATCTCAAGACGGCTTTGCCCTTGCGACTTTTGGTAAAAAACAATTTACCCGTTTTATTACACCGTTGATTAGTGTGGCGATTATTGCTTGGGGCTTTTATTTGGGCTTCGATGGGGTAGGTCGCTATTATGTTGCACTCGGTGCTTTCTTTTTAATCTTGCAAACTTTAATGCGTTATTGGTTTTTGCCAATGATGTTTAAACGCCAGTTTGTAAAATACCAATTTGGAAAAAGCGAGCAAGGCATTGATTTATTTCAGGACTATGCCGAGCTGTATGCCAATGGTCGTAAACAGGTATTTCATTATAACGAGGTGCAAAATTTCGCTGTGGGTAAACTCACCTATATGCTGGAATTAAAAAATCGTACAGTGGTGATTGTACCGAAACGTGCATTTAATCTGCCTGCAGAACAAACGGTTTTTGAAAATACTTTTAAAAAGTAAGTTTTAATTTTCCCAATTTACGAGTTATTTGAGGATGATCATGAGTACACGTCCATCTAAAATTGTCTGTGTCGGTCGCAGTTATGCAGACCATGCCAAAGAATTAGGTAATGCTGTACCTGATCATCCTGTGTTATTTATTAAACCGCCAAGCAGTTTACGCAGTTTAAGTGATGGGATTACGTGGAATAAGGTCTGGGGCAATTGTCACTATGAATGTGAATTGAGTTTACGCATTGACCAGCCTTTAAATGCAGACACAGATCCTGCCAAAGTATTGGATGCTGTAGGTGCAGTGACTTTGGGCTTGGATTTAACTTTGCGTGAATTGCAGGATGAACTTAAGAAAAAAGGACAGCCGTGGGAACGAGCCAAAGCGTTTGACGGTTCTTGTGTGTTGGCAGATTGGGTGGATGTATCGGAAATTCAGGACTGGAAAAACGTGCAATATTGTTTGGACATTAATGATGAATTACGTCAGCAAGGCGATACCAGTTTATTGATTTTTGATATTGCGGCATTGTTGGCAGATATTAGCCAAGTATTTAGTTTAGAACCTGGTGATGTGGTAATGACTGGTACACCTGCAGGGGTGGCAGCATTACAGTCGGGCGATCAGTTGAAGATGACCTTACAAGGACGTACTCAGGCATTTGTCTGGACGACTTTTGTAAAATAAATAGTGGTGTAAACGGTGATGTCATCAAAAGATGAGTATCACCGTTTTGTACTTGCTTTTAAATCCAATGGTTATACTTTCAGTAAATGCTGAAATTTACTGCGTAATTTATTCAGTTTCGGTGGAATGGAAAAATTGCAGTAGCCCTGATTTGGATTTTTGGCAAAGAAATTCTGATGATAGTCTTCTGCAGGGTAAAATTCAGGTGCTGCACTGAGTTCAGTCACAACATTCACACCTTCAGCTTGTAATGCTGCAATCATCTCGGTGGCAGCTTGTTGCTGTGTAGCATCTAAATAATAAATCACAGAGCGGTATTGTGTGCCGACATCATTGCCCTGACGGTTTAATGTGGTTGGGTCGTGTGTGGCAAAAAACACCTCAAGTAATTGTGAATAGCTGATCTGCTGCTCATCAAAATCAATCAAAATGACTTCTGCATGTCCGCTGTCGCCACGGCAAATATCTTCATAGCTTGGGTTTAAGGTATGTCCACCTGCATAACCGCTGGTGACTTTTTCTACGCCTTGCAGTTGTAAAAATACGGCTTCGACACACCAGAAACATCCGCCACCAAACAATGCTTGTTGCATGATTTTGTCCTTATATTTTATGAATCAACCATTTTAAGCCTGTCTATTATTAGGCTTAGCCGTTAACGTGCAGCCGTTGGTGTTTCAAATTGAATCAGTAAATTTCCATGGCGATCTAGCAATTTCAGGGTTTTACCATAGACCTGATAATGCGTCACTTTATTTAGGGCTTCATGAAATTTCTGATCTAAGTTGTTGTTATTTAAGCAAGCCATTCGCGTGGTTGCCAATTGCCCCAATTGTAGGGTGTCACGTCCTGCGACATAACTACCGCTGAGTCGGTTACAACTATCTGAACCTGTGACTGTTTGTGTGGCGGCATCAAAGTTTAAATATGGCAAGTTTTGGCGGTTTGCTTCTGTTTTTAACATGCTGTTGCCCAATTGCGTAGCAGTCCATGTACGTTGTACTAAGTTGGCTTGATTGATTGCGCTAATTTGGCTTGCACTCGTTTGAGTTGGCATAGTTTCACATCCTGATAAAGCAATCATTGCACCCAATAAGGTGATCCCGAAGTATTTTTTTAGCATGGAATGATCTCTAATTTTTTGAAATTGTTGCTATCTAAACAAATTATGCGCCGTGGCTCTAGTTGAATTTGTATGTTTGCTGCAACTTTTTCCAAGATATGGTGTGGTTTTTTCTCTGAATTGATTGTATCTGCGCAAAATGACCAAAATAGGTCAGGGCAGCACTTTGTTCTGATAAGTCGGATGCGAATAAGGCGTGCTGATGTTTGCTGAAGAATCGAGCTGCACGCCTTGTCGAATGAGCGCGGAAAAGTCTTGGCTGTGGATATCTTTTAAGTTTTCCACACGTGGGTTAATGTGGGCACGTTGATACCAAGTTTGCATATCCCAACGATGATCCAGCGCATGCAAATCATATAAATAATTGGGTAAATAACCCGAAGCAAACAGACGATAGTCGGCAGGGAAACGTTTTTGAGATACTGCCTGAATCATGTCAAACAGCAGCGTGGTGCAATTACTGGTCAACGTATTATACCAACGCGCTTTGGCGGCTAAAGCATCGGCTTTATGCAGATATTCCTGAAACAGTGCTTGTGCTTCTTGTGGATTGAGCTGGATCGGGAAAAAATAAACTTGCTCACCCCGAATATTGCTGCGGGTGTAGATGATATCTTTTTCATCGGCAGCGACAAGGCTCAGTTCATATTGCCGAAAGAAGCCGCCAATCGCAGAAAACTCTTCGTGTTTTTCTTTGCGTATTTCAATGGAAAAGGTGAGCGGCGCTTGATCGGCAAAGTCAAAACTGACTAAGGTATGCGCAATTTTTGGCCCCATCCAGTAAGAGGTGATGATATTCACCCCCGTAATCTGTTTCAGGTTAAATTGGCGGGTTTCCCAACGTTCGGTATAGCGACCATCGGCATGCCAGTCAAAATTGCGGACATTGTGCAGCGTGACCTGATCTTGTACTTGTTCATAATGCAGCATACGGGCTACTTCAGGGTTCCAGTCACGGTCTTGCTTGGCATCCATCCCAAAATACCAAAACAGCCCCAAGGTAAAACCCAAAAGATAAACCAAAATATCCTGATTGCGACTGAGCAAATGCTGAGTGATATAAATGCCCAAAATGCTGAGGGTGAAGGCTAGCCAAGTCCCAATCAGCACACGGCTCATTAACCAACCCAAAGGCTGATGAATCCACAAGGCCATACTGAGCCAAATAGAAGAAAGAACGACACCTAAACTGAAGATGAAATGCAGCATCCGCCATTCCTGAGGCAAAGTTAAATTCCGTTTAAGTCATCATAATCAAATATTGCCAAGGCTGTCAGCATTATTTTTGATAGCGGGCAAACTCAAAGGCAATCCCTGATTTTTCATCGACATGCTGTTCTGAGGCCACTTTTTTAAACTCGGCAGGAATGGCAGGATAATGCGCATCTCCCTGAACATCTAGTTCAATATGTGTCAGTTCCAAACGGTCAGCAATCGGCATAGTTTGGCTAAAAATTTCACCACCACCAATAATAAATAAAGTGTTTGGTTTTTCTGAGGCTTGAACATCGGCAACGGCTTGTTGCAAGGCATCTTCAATGCTATGCGCCACTTTTGTGCCTTCAAATGCCCAGTTTGGGTCGCGGGTAATCACCCAATTGACACGTTTAGGCAGGGTGCGTCCCATCGACTCCAAGGTTTTGCGTCCCATAATCACCACGCCACCTTGGGTGATTTCTTTGAAGTGTTTTAAGTCTGCCGAAATATGCCACGGCAATTGGTTACCCTGACCAATGCAGCGTTGTTGATCCATAGCGACTACGTGTACAACTTCTAAATTTTGAAATGACATAATTAGGCTCGTATTTTCTTAGTCTGCCAAGCATCTTTTGGGGACGTTGGGGCAATTTAAATGTTGAGATGATAAATCTAGCAACAGGCAATTAAACAGCGACAGGTGCTTTAATTGCAGGATGTGACTCATAGCCTACAATTTCAATATCTTCAAATTTAAAATCGAAAATATCTTTGATTTCAGGATTGAGTTTTAACTGACATAACGCCAGTGGTTCACGGCTTAGCTGTAACTGTGCCTGTTCAAAGTGGTTGGCATATAAATGCGTATCGCCACCTGTCCAGACAAAATCTCCGACTTCTAAATCACAGACTTGCGCGATCATGTGGGTTAGTAAAGCATAGCTGGCAATATTAAAAGGCACGCCTAAAAACACATCGGCACTGCGTTGATATAGCTGGCATGAGAGTTTGTCGTTGTGCACAAAAAACTGGAATAAAGTATGGCAAGGCGGTAAAGCAACTTGACCTGCTTCTTTCGGGTTCCAGCCTGACACGATTAAACGCCGTGAATTTGGATTGGTTTTAATTTCATTGATTAACCATGCAATTTGGTCAAAACCATCTTGCTCATACAGACCATCGGCTTTTTGTGTTGCACCAAAATTACGCCATTGATGTCCGTACACTGGGCCAAGTTCACCTTCAGGACGACCAAAGCGCGCGGTTTGTTCTGCGGTAGACCATTCATCCCAAATACTGACTTTATGTTCTTGTAGATATTTGACGTTGGTATCGCCTTTTAAAAACCATAACAGCTCAATTACGATAGAACGGAAATGTACTTTTTTGGTAGTCAGCAGTGGAAAACCTTGTGCAAGGTTAAAACGCATTTGGTGCCCAAACACTGAACGTGTGCCTGTTCCGGTACGGTCACCTTTGTCGCCACCATGGTCAAGAATATGTTGGAGTAGGTCTAAATACTGGCGCATAGCGTTCTCTGGTCAAGCAAAAGAAATATTTTTTGTTTGGGCAATTCGATGCCCAGTAAATCAGAAAGAATAATAGCAGAGTTTTTAAAGTTGTGACTTTATTGTGTGTCGGAAGCGTGATGTTGATGCAGTAAAGCCAACGGCGAAAACAGGCAAATAGCCAAAGCGGTAAAGCCAATGCCTTGAGCGCCCGACAGTAAAATTTCACCGTGTTGAATCTGCATGAAAATTATTGCGAGTAACAACGCCAGTGGAATCCAAGTCAATAGTCGTGCCAACCAACCTGTGGGATGTTGTGCAGTAAAATGAATTTTGCAGTAACGACAAATTAAAAAAACAATACCTGTGGCCAGAAACATTAAAATCGCATCGAGCTTTAAGGGTTCTAAGAAGTATACCGCTGCAGTGACCAGCGCGATCACCATCAGCAGGGCAATTTTCTTTGTGACCGCAACCTGTTTTCTTTGTGACCGCAACCTGTGGGTTAAACCAAAATTCAAGCATGTGAGATATTGATGTCTGAAAAGTGTAAGTAATAGATAGCACTGTAGCATAAAAAAGGCGAAGATTGACTTCGCCTGAATGGATGAAACCTGCATTTAAATGGGTAGTAGCTTAGCTGTTTTTTTGCGGCCCCCAATCATAAATTTTCTTTTGATAGGCATACCACATCATCCAGAAACCGACCAAAATCATTGGTAAGCTCAGGAATTGTCCCTTACTCATCCATGCAATAAAGAGCTGACCATGATCGGGTTCGCGGAAAAATTCGACAACAAAGCGCGCCAAACCATAACCAATCAGGAATAGGGCAGACACTGCCATGCGTGGACGTGGCTTTGAACTAAACCACCACAGTACAATAAACAGGATTAGACCTTCACATAAGGCTTGATACAATTGCGATGGATGACGTACCAATTGTAAAGGATCGGTCGGGAAAATCATCCCCAAAGCAAAATTCGGATCGGTCACAGGGCGACCATATAATTCACCACCAATAAAGTTACCAATACGACCAAACATTAGACCTGTAGGTACACATGGGGCAATAAAATCCAAAGTTTGAAACCACGTCATTTTGTATTTTTTACACCAGAACAGCATGGCTAAAATCACGCCCAGAAAGCCGCCATGGAAACTCATGCCGCCTGTCCAGACTTGGAATAACCACAGTGGATTTTCCAAAAATTGTTCAAAGCCGTAGAAAAACACATAACCGACACGTCCACCAATCACCACGCCCAAAGCGCCGTAAAAGATCAGGTCGGAAACCATGTCTGGTGTCCAGCCACGTTGTTTGGCACGGTAAGTTGCCAAACCCCATGCAAATAAAAATGCCAGTAAATACATCAAGCCATACCAATGGACTTGTAAAGGCCCGAGCGAAATAGCAACGGGGTCAATATTTGGATAGGTGAGCATTCCTGTTCCTTGTGATTCTGTTTTGCACAGATTTTAGCTGAATGTGATGAAAAATGTTGTACATTCAATGTGTAAAGATCAAGAGTTTAAATTATGTGTATTGTGGCATTGGCTTGGCAGGTCTTGACAGACACACCACTGTGTTTGATTTCAAATCGAGATGAGTTCTATCGGCGTCCGACAGCAGCACTGGCAGCATGGTCTGATAGTCCAATTGTTGCAGGGCAAGATTTAGAATCGGGCGGTACGTGGATGGGCATTACCCCATCGGGACGCTGGGCTGTGATTACCAATTATCGTGATGCGAATGATGTTCGTGAATATCCAACTTCACGTGGGCATATTATTCAGGCTTTTTTAGAATCTGAGCAAACGCCTATCCGTTTTGCGCAAGCCTTAGAAAAACAGCAATGTGAATATGCAGGTTTTAATTTATTTGTGGGTGACACCACTCAAGCGGTGTACATGAGTAACCGTGGAGAAGCGCCGCAGGTTTTAGCTAAAGGCGTTTATGTGGTGTCGAATGGATTGATGAGTGACCCTTGGGAGAAAACTGCACGCTTACGCAAACGCTTTACGCAGGAGTTTTTACCGATGCTGCAATTGCCTGATCTTGCAACGGCAGAGCTAAATGCTGCGGCGTGGGATATTTTGCAAGATGAACGCAAAGTTGCATCTGAATTGTTACCGCAAACAGGGATTTCATTGGAGATGGAAGCGTTGTTGTCATCGACTTTTATTCAAAGTCCACTTTACGGTACACGTTGTTCCAATTTTTTACGTATGCAGGCGCAGCAATTTACATGGCTGGAAAAAACACAATATGGTGAGCAAAAGGGAGATATTGTGCAGCAACAGTTGAACATTGAGGCATAAAAAATGCCGACGTGATGTCGGCATTTTTAATTTATGGATGTTATCCAGCAATTGCTTTGCCGTCTTTACGGGTGATGACAACCGTTGCTGAACGAGGACGTGCAGTTTTATTGTTCATGTCAGTTTGTGTTGCAGGCCAATGGCTGCTTGGCGCATCAAAACTCTTTGAATCTTCACCTGGGTGCTGAACGTTAATAAAGATTGCTTTGTAGTCAGGTGTCATGGTTACACCTGTAATTTCACATTCTTTTGGCCCAACAAGGAAGCGACGTAAGTTTTTATCGGTGACTTGAGCACCAGCAATTGTACTTTGATCACCAACAGTTTTTACAACACCGCCATCACCAACTTGACCAGGTAGTGCTGCTAACATCATACAGTTTGTAACATCTGTATATGCGCCATCATCTGTTTGAATCCAAAGAACACCACGTGGGTCAAACCACATACCATCTGGACTTGAGAAGTCGTTTGCATCGCTTAAATTAGAAAGGTTAATTGTCGGATCCATACTTGCTTCAGCACCAAATAGATAGATATCCCATTCAAATGATGTTGCTGCAGTATTCTCTTCTTTAAAGCGGATAATATGACCATTGACGTTACCTTTACCACCTTCAGGATCGGTGTAGTTACGTGGGTTTGCAGGATCTGTTGCATAGCTTGAACCACGGTTCGAGTTATTGGTTAAAGTCACGTACACTTCACCATTTTCAGGGTTTACAGCAACCCATTCTGGACGATCCATTTTTGTAGCTCCTACAGCATCTGCTGCAAGACGAGCAAAAGTAAGGACATCCGCTTGTGAGCTAAATGGGTAAATAGCGTTTGTTTCGGTTAAGCCATTTTTACCATAAGCCAGTTCAATCCACTCTCCTGTGCCTGATGCATTAAATTTAGCGACATAGAATTTCCCTGAATTCATATATTTGTCGCCAGCTCGATAGCCACCATTCACATCTTTAGGATCCCATGTTGCATCTGATACAAATTTGTAGATGTACTCACCGCGCGAGTCATCGCCCATATAGAATGCAAATTTTTGCCCTTCAATTGCGCGGCTGGCGCGACAGTCTTCGTGAGCAAAACGACCTAATGCAGTACGTTTTACTGGGTTTGAGCGGCTATCGAATGGATCAATTTCTACAATCCAGCCAAATGTATTTGGCGCATTACGATAGTCTTGAGTTGCAGACTCTTTGGTTACGTTAGCAGCCCAACGATCATACATGTCTTGAGATTCAAAACCAGCTTCTGCTGTTTCCCAACCATAGCGTGAAGATTTATTCAAATACACGATGCGATCTTGCTCATCGCGTTCTGGAATTTTTTTACCATCAGCATCTAAAATATAAATGATGTTGTTTTTCGCATCACGTTTAACACTACCGTCTGCATTTTTTTCAGTTTGATAAGAGATCTCTAAGCCTAAGCCATAGCGTTTAAGTGCTATTTTTTCAGCTTCATTACGGGCTGAGTATTGGTCTGTACCTGAGCGTTGGAAATAACCAATAAAATTTTCTTCAGCAGTTAAATAAGTGCCCCATGGTGTATAACCATTACCACAGTTATTTTGTGTGCCTCGAGTTTGACGACCAGCGGGAGAGAATGCTGTGTGCAGTAATGGAGAACCAGCTACAGGCCCTGCAAAATCCATGACAGTCGAAGCTGTAATACGACGGTTAAATGGTGATGACTTCACAATCTCTACAGCTTGAGTTTCAGCATTTTTCTTAATATGAACGACTGAAATACCGTGTGCATTTACTTCACGAATCACTTCATCTTCTGGGCGACGTCCATCCTTTTTAGTTGCGCCTTTTGGATGTAAGAAGGTTTGGTTGATATATTCGTGGTTCAAAACCAATAAGCCATGATCTGATGCATTTTCATCATAACGACCAGTTTTAGTACTTAAGCCAAAATAGCTCATGCCATCGTGACAGTCACCAGAGCGGAATTGGAAACTTGGGCCAGATGGAACATCTGCATCTGCATTCCAATTGCTATAAGAAGGATTGATTGAGTCACCTAAAGCATATAATACAGTTGCTTGGTAACCTTCAGGAACAGTAACAATATCATTTAAATTTTTATCTACAGCTTTAAATGTTAATGTTTCAGGCTTGGTATTGGGTTCTTCTTTACTTGTTGGTGGTGTTACATTTGTATCTTCATCATCATCACTACATGCAGATAAAGAAGAAGCTAAAGCTAAAGCTGCTGCACCGCTTGCAGTTTTTTTAATTAAACTGCGACGGCTCATGCGTTGTTCTAGAATGTCACGAAAGTGCGTATTGTCTGAAGTGTTATTATCTAACTCTTGATCTTCATTGTAAGGCATAAAATCAGTCATTTTTTTCCTAGCAAATTGCTTAGTCGTTTGAAAGTTATATGTAAATTAGTGGCTAAACATGACATGCGGGTTAAGCTTATGTGTCAAACTGATTAAATCCGTTCAGTTCTGATCTACACGCACAAAAAAAGAAGCAACCATGTGCTTCTTTTTAAAATTCAATATTTTAGATTAGCTGTGACTGACTCGGCGCTTCTCAATTAATTTGCCAAAAAACAAACCAATTTCAAACAGCATCCACATCGGAATGGCAAGCATGATCATCGATAAAGCGTCTGGCGGTGTGACAAACATGGCCACAAAAAAACAGCCAACAATAATAAAGCGACGTTTTTCAACCAAAGTTTGCGTAGACACGACACCAATCATAATCAGCAAAAGTGTGACAATTGGAATCTCAAAGGTAAAACCAAAAACCAAAAACAGCTTCAAACAAAACGTAAGATAGCTATTAATGTCGGTCATCGGGGCGACTGTTTCAGGGGAAACGCTAATGAAAAAGTGCAGAATGGATGGCAAGGCGACAAAGTAAGCAAAGCTAATTCCGATATAGAACAAGCAAATACTGCCGATCAGCAAAGGCAGCGCCAAACTTTTTTCTTTTTCATATAACGCTGGTTTTACGAATGCCCAAATCTGATACAAAATAAATGGCATCGCAATGAACAGCGCGACAAAAAAGTTTAGTTTAAACGGCGCCATAAAGGTTGCGGTAACATCAGTCGCAATCATGGTTGATGTATGTGGCAACTGTGCACGTAATGGTTCCGACAATACTTGATAAGTTTTATTGGCAAAGGGCAATAAACAGAAGAATAAGGCAAGAATAAGCCCTACAATTTTAAAAAGATGATTACGCAGCACCATCAAGTGCTTGGTAATTGGCATTTCTTCTAATGCGGCTTGCTCTGCCTTCACAGGCAAATGTGAAAGCTCAGAAGCGTTTGATTGGCTCATACTGCAACCTTCATTTCAGTATAGGGCGCTGTAGTATGTTGTAGCGCAGATAAATTTGAATGTGATGTCATTTTAGTTTTAGGGAGTAACACCGCAGAGGTTTTTTCAGTATTTAAAACCAAGGTGTAATGATGCTGTTGTAAGGTATTTTTTGATACGGCATGCGGGGAATGTGTGCTTTTTGCAGTTGTATCTTCAAATATTTTTTCTTGCTGCATTTCATGCATTTGTGCTTGCATCTTTGCTTCAAGTTCCTGAATACGCGCCATTTCTTGCTGCATTTGCTCGCGTAATTCAGATAAACGCAATTCGCGGTCAATGTCATTTTGAACATTACTGACCATACGTTTAATTTTAGCGTACCACTTGCCGACAAAACGCGTTGCTTCAGGGAGTTTTTCAGGACCCAGCACCAATAATGCAATGATGCCGAAAATCAGCAGTTCCGTCATTCCAATATTGAGCATAATCTCAAACCCTCAGCCTTAATGCTTTACAGTCGAATTTACATCACTGCTATTGGCTTGATGTTCAATCGTACGAGGTTCTTTCAGTTGCGCCGCTTCTGCCTCATCATCTTTTATTGATTTTTTAAAATCTTTGACCGCGCCACCTACATCTTTACCTAAGTTTTTAAGCTTAGATGTACCAAATAATAAAATGACCACAATTGCAAAAATCAGCACGTGCCAAATAGATAATCCTGCCATGATTTAGACCTCTCAATAGTTGAGCCTATCTCAACAGGTCTGTATGACAATGCGGTGACGAATGTGTTGCGATTTGACGACAAGGGATGTTTGACCTGATTTGTAAAGCTTGAAAATAAAACAGCCCGTGTTTGAAAACGGGCTGTAAGATCAATCACATCTGTTAAATCTAAGCTTGTAAACTTGCTTTAAACAGTTGCATCGCCTGACCACGGTGACTGATTTTATTCTTTTCTGCTTTCGACATTTCTGCGCTCGACACTCCCAATTCAGGCAACCAAAAGAGCGGGTCATAGCCAAAACCATTTTCACCACGAGCTTCTGCTAAAATCTCGCCTTTCCAAATACCTTGGAAAATTTGTGGTAATGGATCATCGGCATGTTCAACCAAAGCCAAAACACAAACAAACATACCTTCAATTGCTGCGCCGTCTTGACGTAGTGGTTTGAGTTTATTCAAAAGTTTTTCATTGTTGGCTGCATCATTGCCATGTTCGCCTGCAAAACGTGCAGAATAAATCCCCGGTGCGCCGCCTAAAATAGGCACACATAAACCAGAGTCATCTGCAATGGCAGGCTTTCCTGAAATTTTTGCGGCATGGCGTGCTTTTAAAATGGCATTTTCAACAAAGCTCAAACCATCTTCAACAGCATCTTCAATATTTAGTTGACCTTGCGGAATCACTTGCACAGGCAAGTCTAATTGCGCAAACAGGGTTTCAAATTCTGCAATTTTTCCCTTGTTATTGCTTGCTAAAACCAAAGTACCTTGAGCACGCCAATCAGTTGCAGCCATAATTCAGATCTTAATTCAAAATAATCTTGGATATTTTAACGGATTTTGCAGACTTAAAAGTTTAATCTTAGATAGATTTGTTTTAATACATACCAATTATGCTGAGATATAAAAAAATAGGGGAATCATGATGAGCAAAATTTCAGAGATCTACCGTTATTCGAGTCAGCACCGTACATTATTGCAGCAAAGTGAGCGTTCTGGCTGTTTTTACTGTCTGGAAACTTTTGCTTATAGCGAAATTGAAGATTGGTGTGATGATGAGCAAACCGCAATTTGTCCGCATTGTGGTATAGATGCGGCATTAGGTTCTGCTGCAGTAGAAGAATTCAGTCCTGAACTGCTACAGGCCATGCAGGCAGTTTATTTCGGATAAAACAAAAAGCACCCGAAGGTGCTTTGAGATCACTTCAAACGTAGTTAAATTTATTGCGCTTGAATCCATTGGTCTGCGCGGTCACGTGCTTGACGAATTTGTTCTTGAGTTAAGTTAGCTGCCAAAGCGGTTTTCTTACCTTCAGACAAAGAAATTACTTTATTGTCGAGCATGCCATCACGGGTAGATAACTCATACCACTGATACGCACCCATATAGTTTTTCTTTTGTTCTTCCATCATGGCAAGGTTAAAGCTGGCACGGTTATCACCACGGCTAGCCGCCTTTTCAAAATATTGACGTGCTAAGACTTCGTCTTTTTTCGTGCCAATACCATCTGCCAACATACGACCTACATTTAATTGCGCAGCCGATAAACCTTGATCTGCCGCAGCTTTGTACCAAGCAAACGCTTGACGGCTGTCTTGTTGAACGTCTTTACCTTGTTGATATTTTGTCGCTAAGTAAAATTGTGCGCCTGCCTGACCTGCTTTGGCTGCTTTAATCAAGCCATTAATATCCATGGTTGAATATTGAGCCGCTTGGCTCGCTACAGAAGATGATGGTGAAACATAATCTGCATGGGCTTGAATGCTCAACAGTCCAACCAATAGCGTGGTGCTTAATAATAGTTTTTTCATAGAGCGCTCACTCGATAAATTGCGACTTCACCAAACAAATTAGGCAGATGCTTACTGAGTAAACTATCTTGTTGATTCCCATTCACGGCAAGTCGGTTAATGATGCGAATATTATTTTCGGCACAAAGTGCCTCAAAATCACGAAACGTACACAAATGAATATTTGGGGTGTTGTACCACATATAAGGTAATGCATCTGAAACAGGCATTTTCCCTTTTAAGGCAAGAAAAGAGCGAGTCTTCCAATGCGCAAAGTTCGGAAAGGTAATAATTGCCTGTTTACCCACACGTACCATATCTCTTAATAATACGTCAGGTGCATCTACTGCTTGCAAGGCTTGTGCCATGACCACATAGTCAAAAGACTGGTCTGCAAAACGGCTAAGCCCCAAATTCAAGTCTTGTTGGATGATATTTAACCCGCGACTGATCGCAATTGCAATCTTTTCTTGATCAATTTCTAATCCGTATGCACGAATATTATGCTGTTTGCTCATGTGTGCCAACAGTTCACCATCGCCACAACCCAAATCGAGTACTTTAGAATTGGGTTTAATCCACTTTTCGGCAAGTTGCTGATCAAGACGCATTACACGGCCTCCTGTGGGGTTGCTTGAAGATGTTCTGTTCCGCCCAAGAATGCACGCATGGCTTTCACGTACAGTGGAATTGGGAACAAGAACGAGTCGTGTCCTTGTTCGGCATCAATATCTAAATAGCTGACAGGTTTATGATTGCTAATTAGCGCATCCACAATTTCCTGCGAACGCTCAGGGCTAAAGCGCCAGTCGGTGGTAAATGACACCACTAAAAACTTGCATTTTGTATTCGCCATGGCTTTTTGTAAGGATTGCTCGTATTCACGTGCAGGATCAAAATAATCGAGTGCCTTGGTCATAATTAAATAAGTATTGGCATCGAAGTTACGGCTAAATTGCTCGCCTTGATAGCGTAAATAGCTTTCGACCTGAAATTCGACATCAAAACCATACATAAATTTGCCTGATTTTAAGTCACGACCAAATTTCTGTTTCATGGCCTCTTCAGACAAATAGGTGATATGTCCGACCATGCGTGCCAAAATCAATCCACGTTTTGGATAGCTGTCATGTTCCAAATAACGCCCATGATGAAAATCTGGGTCAGATAAAATGGACTGACGTGCGACTTCGTTAAAGGCAATATTTTGTGCAGACAGTTTTGGTGCACTGGCAATAATCACGCATTTTTTCAGACGGTCAGGATAATCTACCGACCACTGCAAGGCCTGCATACCACCCAAAGAGCCGCCAATAATCGAATACCAGACCTCAATGCCTAAACGATCAGACAGCATGGCTTGGGTTTTTACCCAATCTCGCACCGTAACTAACGGGAAGTCTGGGCCATAAGGACGGTTGTCATTTTCAGGGTTAGGCGATGTGGGGCCAGTAGAACCGTTACAGCCGCCAATATTGTTTAGCGCCACCACAAAGAAACGACTGGTATCAATGGCTTTTCCAGGGCCAATACAGGCATCCCACCAACCTGCTTTTTTATCATCGGCATGATGATAACCCGCAGCATGGTGATGCCCTGATAGTGCATGACAGATCAGAATCGCATTGGATTTATCGGCATTGAGCGTGCCGTAGGTTTCGACCATCAGTTCGAAGCGGGGTAGAACACGGCCACATTCGAGCTCTAGGGGTTCTTCAAATTGGAACTTTTCTGGAACAACAATGCCTACTGAGTCAGCTGGAAAAGACACGGGAATAATTCGCCTTAAATCCTGAGGATGAATAAACAAAAGGATACCACTTGGGGTATCCTTTTCAAAATGCTTTTATGCGTTTGCAGCGCTTTAAACTGCGGCAGCAACCACTTGATCCGTGCTTAATACACCTTGCTCAATCAAGCGATTTGTACAAGCAATGATCGCATCAATTGATGAAGTCACAATGTTGTCATGAACCCCTGCACCAAATGCAGATTTACCTGTGCCTTTCACTTGCAATTCAATTAAAGCCAACGCTTTTGCATGTGCACCCGAGCTAATGCTGCGCTCTTCGTAGTTCAAGACATCAATTGGCAATTGCAATGCGTTTAAAATCGCTGAAATTGGGCCATTGCCTTCGCCACGTAAGTGCTGCGTTTCACCATTTACTACAACATCTAGTTCAATGACCTGATTGCCATTTTCATCAGACAATTTGTAGTTTTGTGTTGCATATTGTGCATCTTTTACCGCAACGTAAGTTTCTTTAAACAAGTTCCAAATTTCGCTTGCGCTAATTTCTGTACCTTGTTCATCGGTACGTTGTTGCACAATTTGCGAGAATTCGATTTGTAAACGACGCGGCAAAGTCACGTTGTAGTTCGATTCTAACAAGTAAGCAATACCGCCTTTACCCGATTGTGAGTTGACACGAATCACTGCGTCATAGTCACGACCTAAATCTTTCGGGTCAATTGGCAAGTAAGGCATATCCCAAATTTCTTCATTTTTCTGGAACTCAAAACCTTTCTTAATTGCGTCTTGGTGTGAACCAGAGAATGCAGTAAAGACTAAGTCACCTGCGTACGGATGACGAGGGTGTACTGGCAAGCCTGTGCATTCTTCAACTGTTGCAATAATTTCGTTGATGTTTGAGAAATCCAACTCTGGTGCAACACCTTGGGTGTACATGTTCAACGCAATCGCAGCAACGTCTACGTTACCTGTGCGCTCACCGTTACCAAATACACAACCTTCTACACGGTCTGCACCCGCCATGATGGCCAATTCAGAAGCGGCAATACCACAACCACGGTCATTGTGACAGTGTACTGAAATGATCACACCATCACGACGCTCAATATTGCGGTGCATCCATTCAACTTGGTCTGCATACACGTTTGGTGTAGACACTTCCACTGTTGCAGGCAAGTTTAAAATGACTTTATTGGTTGGCGATGCTTCCCAAATTTCAGTTACCGCATCACAAACATCTTTAGCCACTTCTAACTCAGTTGCAGTGAAACATTCTGGGCTGTACTGGAATACCCACTCAGTTTCAGGCTGTTTTGCTGCATATTCTTTTACTTTGGTTGCAGCGTTGATGGCCAATTGTTTGGCACCCGCAACATCTACATTCAAGACTTTTTGGCGGAAGGTAGGCGAGTTGGCATTATAAATATGCACAATTGCACGTTTTGCACCTTGTAAAGATTCAAAAGTACGTGCGATTAAATGGTCACGTGCTTGTACCAATACTTCAATATATACGTCATCTGGAATATGACCTTCTTCAATCAATTTACGCGTGAAATCGAAGTCAACTTGAGATGCCGATGGGAAACCAATTTCGATGTGTTTAAAACCAATTTTCACAAGCATTTGGAACATTTTGAATTTTTGTTCAATGTTCATTGGCTCAAAGATCGCTTGGTTACCGTCACGTAGGTCGGTACTCATCCAGATTGGCGCTTTGGTAATTTCGTTATTTGGCCATTGGCGGTCTGGTAAGTCGACACGCTGGTACATACGACGGTATTTTTTGCTTGGATCTGCCAACATCATGTGAAAACTCCTTGAATAGTAGCGGTTGCATCGGTCGTGGATAACGGCAACTTACTATAAATATAGATTGTGTCTATTCTATCAATTTACAAGCTATTTTCAGGAGACTATCGCTAAAAGTCGAATCATGGCACTTGTAAACCAATATCTGTATGTTAATGGATCTGCAAGGGTAATAATTCCCTGTTTTTTACAAATATAGCCATACCTGTGAAAATTTTTTCTGTTATTTGTTTTATTTCTGATAAATATAACTGTTGTTAATCTGTTCAATGCTGCTTGTTCCCATAAGTGCCATGCTCACTTCAAATTCTTCTTTTAAGAGCTTGATGCTATGCGCTGCCCCTAATGCACCAGCAACTGCCAAGCCATAAATATATGGCCGTCCAATTAATACTGCATTTGCCCCTAGGGCTAATGCTTTAAAAATATCTGTGCCACGGCGGATACCACTGTCCAATAGAATAGGGAAATCGTGCGGTAAAATTTTTCGGATAGTACTTAAAACTTGAATTGGACTGACTGCGGTATCTAAAACTCGACCACCGTGATTAGACACAATAATCCCTTGTACGCCGTATTGATACGCCTGTTGTGCATCGGCAGGGTGTAAAATACCTTTGAGTAAAATAGGGAGCGGGCTGCGTTGTACCAGCCAAGCAATATCTTCCCATGTGGCGGCTTGCTGCATTAAGCCATCAAATAGAGCATGCTGATTGTCTTTGAGGGTTGCTGTACTCACAGGATGATGATGCACTGCCTGAATATGTGCGGGTAACTGAAAGTAAGCACGACGTTCACGATCTCGAATACCCATGTGCGGTGCATCTACAGTCAGAACAATGGCTTGATAGGCATAATGTTGCGCTTGAAAAATCAAATCCAAAGCGGCTTCACGGCTGCCTTGCCAATATAGCTGAAACCATTTTGGCGCAGAAGAAACCTGATTAAGCGTTGCCATTGGGGTGGTGCTTAAATGACTGAGAATCATGGGTGCTTGCATAGCGGCGGCGGCTTGCGCTGTAGCAATTTCCCCCTGCGGGTGAAATAGCTGTTGATAAGCCACGGGGGCTAAAAAAATCGGGTGTGGATAGTGTTTGCCTAAAAGTTGAATCTGCGTATTGGCATCTTTAAAAGAATTTAAGTGACGTGGTAATAATTGAATATTGGCAAAAGCAGTTTGGTTGTTATTTAGACTGTATTCATCGCCCGCAGCGCCTTCTAAATTGGCCCATGTGGCTGCATTTAAATGTAGTTGTGCCTGTTTTTGATAGTCGGCAATGGTTTGTAAATGTGGGGGAATATGGTTTAAGGCTGCTAATGGCGTGGTATTCATAATTGACTCCATTGACGAATCAAATTGTGATAGTGCGCAGTCAGGGACAATACTTCTGCTGTATCTCCAAGTTGTTGACGCAATTGCAAAATAGTCATATCTAAATTGAACAACATACTGCGTTGCCAGTCATCTTTGACCATACTTTGACACCATGTAAATGCTGCAATTCTTTGACCTGCGGTGACAGGTTCGACTCTATGTAAACTGGTGGCAGGGTATACGATGGCATCGCCTGCATTGAGTTTAACCGCATGGCTACCGTAACTATCTTCAATGATCAGTTCACCGCCCTGATATTCTTCAGGCTCACTTAAAAATAGGGTCATGGATACATCGGTGCGAATCGGGCGTCGTACTTGTGCACAATATTGCACGGCATTATCGACATGATTGCCATAAGTTCCTGTGTTTTGATAACAATTGAACATGGGTTGCAGAATGTGCAGCGGCAAGGCAAAGGACTGCAATAAAGCCTGTTGTTTTAGTGCACTGAGGATGTCTTGTGACAGAGTTACATAGCTCGGATGCTGCAGGTCAAATTGTAAATTCTGTTTAATTTTCTGTGCTTGTGCGCCTGCACTGAATTGACCATTTTGCCATGCAGCTGCAGTGTCCAATTCAGCGCGAATCTGTTGGACTTGCACTTTGCTAAGAACTTCTGGAATGTGAAGCATCATATTGATTCTTCCTGTGAAAGTTATAATTCAAAAAATTGAATACTCGACATTATGGTTCAGCATAAAAAGTTCGAGCGATATGTACTATGAAAGCGACTCATCGCCCGAACCAATCTATATAGCCTCTTTTGAGCCGTGCTATAGATTTATTGCAATTACTTAGAACTTGTAATTCAAGCTAAGTGCTGCTGAGCGTGGCTGTCCAAGAACCACACGACCACCACCATTGTTGAGGGTGCTGATATATTCTTTATCGGCAAGGTTGTAGAGGTTGAGATTTAGTGAAGCATGCTTGTTAAAGTTGTAGCCTGCTAAGGCATCAAATACGACATAGCCTGGAATATTTGGCATGTTGGCAGGTGCGTTGCTGTCAGTCACAACACGTTTTTGTTCATCGACATAGCGAGCACCTAAACCAAATTTAAAGCCCGCCCAGTCGTAGGTTGACCATAAGCTTGCAGTCCATTCAGGTGACCAGCGTTCAGATAATGTTGTGCTACTCGATGAGCGTTGATTCAGTTGTTTAACTTTCATGTGGGCAACGCCTGCAGAAACATTCCAGGCATCGGTAATTTGACCTACAGCACTTAGCTCAACACCATCGACACGTTTTTTGCCTTCCTGCACGGCAAGCTGGGAAATCGGATCAATGGTCGATTGATTTTCATTTTCTGTGCGATACGCTGCAGCAGCCACAGCCAGTTTGCCTTGCAATAACTCCCATTTGCTGCCTAATTCATAATGATGGGTTTCTTGAGGCTGCGCATTAATGGCGTCATTGCCTGATTCAGACAGCGTGAAGTTGGTGCTGCCGGGTGGCGTTAGTGATTTTGCATACGCAGCGTAAATACTGCTATTTAATGTAGGCTTATATACAGCGCCAAGTTTCCAGCTGAACAGCGTATCGTGGGTGCTGAGATCGGCAGCCACCAAAGCATTTCCTCCACGTGGCAGAGTAAGTCCCTGATAATCGGTTTCATAATAATCTACACGCACGCCGCCGTTCAGTTGAAAACGCTCTCCAAATTTTAGAGTATCAAATAAATATGCGGCTGCCGTTTGGGTTTCACCATCGGTATAACCGCCATTATAAATAAGCGCTGGCATGGCTTGATTGCGGTCTGGGTGATAAAGATTGGCCCACGGTGTATCGGCAGTGGCTTCGCCAGGCATCTGGGTTGCCATGAGTTTGCTAGATTGCTGTTCTTTTAAAAACTCCATACCTGCAACAACATCATGCTGTACTGCCCCCGTTTTGACACTCCAGTTTAAAGTGCTTTGATTGGCCAGAATTTTATTTTCTTGATCGACGCCTTGGCGGGAGCGGTTCACTTCCCATTCGGCAGGGTTTGATGAACCATTGGTTCGAAGACCATTTGCACCTGTATTGATGCCTGTTAAAACCCGATTCATGTGGGTTTTCGCTACACGGGTGATATTGGTCAGTTTGAGTTGATCGGTTAAATCACTTTCAATTTTTGCGGTGAACATATCAGCATCGACATCTTCATAGTCATTGACATGACCATAAAAGTTTTCCCGATTGACTTTAGGTGCAGTCGCTAACAGCGAGTCTGAGTTATAAAAGCCCTGCATGCCGATTGTTGGAATACCACCATCTGGAATATTGCGCTGTCTGATGTGTTGAGAATACAAATATAAACGAGTGGCCGTGTTTAATCCGAAAGCAAGAGAAGGGGCGATGGCATAACTGTTATTTTCGATATAGTCACGTCCTTCCACACCACCTTCTTGCCCCATCATGTTCAGACGAAATGCCGTATTGGGGTTGATGACTTGGTTAATGTCTGCTGAGAGTCGGGCATGTTTTGCGGTGTTATAGCTGGCAGAAATTTCCTGACTGTTTTCACTTTGCGGTAATTTACTCACCAAATTGATATAACCCGAAGCCGCACCACGACCTGCTTCTGAACCTGATGGGCCTTTGACCACTTCAATTTGATCAAGGTTAAAGACATCACGGCTGATAGCACCTA
This sequence comes from Acinetobacter sp. YH1901141, assembly GCF_013416935.1. Classification (NCBI taxonomy): domain Bacteria; kingdom Pseudomonadati; phylum Pseudomonadota; class Gammaproteobacteria; order Moraxellales; family Moraxellaceae; genus Acinetobacter; species Acinetobacter sp. YH1901141. The sequence continues at coordinate 88,936 of NZ_VPEY01000004.1, forward strand.
AATCTCGAATACCATCGACATAAGTTGAGGTTTGGGTAGAAAAACCTCGCATTTGAAAGGCATCGCCTGCGCTGGTATTACCATTTTCACCAAGTTGCAGGGTAATGCCTGGAGTGTTGCGTAAGGCTTCAACCAACGAGGTTGCACCTTGCTCCTGCAAAATTTCTTTTTTAATTACAGATATGGTTTGTGGAGTATCCAACAACGGCTGTGTGTATTTTGCAGAGCTTAAACTGTCTGCCTTGTATTTGCTTTCGGCTTCTGATTTAACCGTAATGGTAGGTAAGTGGGTGACGTCATCTTCAGGGCTTGCGGCATGTGCAAGTAGTGGAAGAGAGGCGGCTAAAGCCATCAGTTGCGCAGAGCGATTGTGTTTGCGGCTTTTGATCTGTGCCATTTATGGTAGTTCCCTAAATGTAAACCAACAGGAGGCCACGCTTTATTCAGCGTTTTTAGTTCAAGATGAATAAAGTGTGAAGTTGTTGTTATGACGTCTATAACAAGTGTTGCTAATTGTATTGAGAATCATTATCAACAACAATGTGTGGGATGACACTTTCTTTTGATTCTTATTTGAAAATAATAATCATTATCAATATTTTTATTTAATAAAACGATGTAAACGTGAAAGGCTTGGGAATAAAGACAGAAAACCCTGCCGAAGCAGGGTTTGAGAAATATAAAGCGAGTTTAGAATTTAAAGGTTGTACTCAATTGAACACGGCGACCTTCTTGGGTGTTGCTGTGGCGGTTGTAATAACTGCCATCAATTAGTTCGTAATCGGTAAAGTCTTTATCAAAAACATTGTACAGTGCGACACCAATATCCCAATTATCGTTTACGGTAAAATTAGAGCCAATATGGAATAAGGCATAAGATTTAAAGTCACCTAATTCATCATAAACCTTTTGGTTGGCAGCAGTTAAGTTTTCATAAGTTGATGTAAAACGAGCACGCTCACTTCGGTATTCACCACGAGCCCATAGATTCACGTAATCAGCTGCTTGCCATTTTAAAGAAGCATTTACAATATGTTCAGGAGTATCGTTTAAAGGTGGATTACCCAACTTGGAATCTTTAATTTCGGTTTCTGTCCAAGTGTAATTTAGACCAAATTTCCAAGCAGGGATAAACTCCCAATTGAAACCAGTTTCGATTCCATAAACCTCGGCTTCTTCTGCGTTAGTTGGACGAGTAACATTCCATGAGTCTGCTCGTGTTTGCCCTTTGCTTTTATAATAATCCATGGTCCACGGTGTTCCAATGGAGTCCATAAATGCTTCACAAGCTGCTTTATTGGTATCTGTGTCACATTTTAGTTCAGCATTACCATTTACAATTTTATCTTCTACCTGACTATAGAAGGCAGTAATGTTGGCATCAAAATTATCGTTATTATTGAAATATGCAGCTAACTCAAAGTTGTTGCTCGTTTCTGGCTTTAAATTAGGATTACCAAAAACTGGGTTACGTCCCTGGCCGCTGACATTATAAATACCATTGGTTAAGCGTTCTAAACGTGGTGCTTTATATCCTTCAGAATATCCGCCTTTAAATGTCCAATTGTCATTTGCATTCCAAACGAGGTACGCACGAGGTGTCCAAAAATCACCAAAAGTGCTGTGATCATCAAAACGTAGACCTAAAGTCAGAGCTAAGCTATCCGTTAATGCCCAAGTATCTTCTGCAAACAAACCGAGTTGATCAAAAGAAACTTCTTTATTCACACGTAAGCCGTCTTTAATGCTTGCATCCCACCATTGACCGCCTAGTGTTATGTTGTGCCCACTAAAGTGTTGTGTGGTGAACTTTGTATCAAAAATAGTATCTTCACTCTCAAGTAAGCGAGGTGTGACAGTTTTTGACAAATTCTGAGCACGTGCTGGAATTAAACGTCCTACAGTTTCGGTCTGAGTATTGCTAATACTTGAATCCAAAGTACCAATATCGGTACGCCAAGTATGAGCTAGAACTACTTTTTCACGATTATATTCTTGAGAGGAGTTATATCCTCCATCTGCACCTAAAGTACCCAATTGCCCTTTACTATTGTCATACCATTGTTCGGTTTGCTCATATTCAGCAGAAATATCATGATTATCATTAGGTGTTAGTGTTAGGCGAACACCAAGAGTTTCTAAATCAGATTTGGTTGGGCTGTTACCTTGAGATAACTCGGTATCTGAATTGGCATCTGGGGTTATATGAGATTGATCACGCTCCGCTTTACGGCCACGTAATTGAATACCAAGTAAATTTTGAATTAATGGACCAGTAACGTAGGCATCTACTGAGCGTTGATTGCCAAAATCTGAATAGTTTGGGTTAATTGTCCCTTCGAGTGTGACAGCACCTGTCCATTCTGGTGAAACTTTTTTGGTGATAATATTAACGACACCGCCAATGGCATCTGAGCCATAAAGGGTAGAAGCGGGTCCTCGGATAATTTCAATTCGCTCAACTGCAGAAATTGGCGGAATGAAACTGTTATTCGATTCACCAAAACCATTAGGGGTAATATCACCTGTACTGTTTTGGCGGCGGCCATCAATCAGTACCAACGTGTATTCAGCATCCATCCCGCGAATACGAATATTTAGTCCGCCTGTTTTTCCTGCTGTTGGACTAATATCAACCCCTTCCACATCAACTAAGGCATCAGCAATGGAGTTGATACGTTTATTTTTTAAATCTTCTGCGCTAATGACCGTAATTGATGCAGGCGCATCCTTAATTTTTTGTTCAAAACCTGCCGCTGAAACCACAATTGTGGAAAGTTGGTGGGTTGAAGTCGAATCGGTAGAGGTATTTGCGAAAACAGCAGTAGAGGTTGCCCCAAGTAATGCAAGACACAGCGGGTGTAGGTTGAACTTAGCCATAAAATTATATCTCTAATATGAATCAATGATCCTAATTCAGACCTATATGGTAATTAGAATCATTCATGAAGGAGTTGGTTAATAATAATGATAAGGATTCTTATTTACAACAAGAAGTATACACAAAGTTGAAAATTTACAGAAAATAGCGTGACGATTAAAAAAATTCAGTCGAGATCAGAACGTATTTTGTATATCCTTTAATGTTGTCATATAATGTGGCACTTTTTTATAAACTGTTATTACTAACTATATCGAGGAAGCCATGCAAGTAACTTCTGAAGCGGTTTCGGGCGTTGCCCGTCGTTTAAATGTATCTGTACCGACGAGCCGTATTAACGAGCAGTTTGAAGCTCGCTTGAAACGCACTGCCAAAACTGTGAAGATCAACGGCTTCCGTCCAGGTAAAGTGCCTGTAAACGTTGTTCGTCGTGAATACGGTGCGGGTATTTATCAAGAAGTGGTGAACGACATTATTCGTGACACCGTTTTTGAAGCAATCCAACAAGAAAAAATCAACGCTGTTGGTATGCCAAATATCGAAAAAACTGAAATGAAAGACGACGCTTTAGTTTACGAAGCGACAGTTGAAGTTTATCCAGAAGTTGAAGTGAAATTTGAAGGTTTAGAAGTTGAACGTAAGTCTTCAGAAGTGAACGACAAAGACGTTGAACAAATGCTTGAAAATCTTCAAAAGCAACGTGCTTCTTGGGCAGAAACCAAAGGCATGGCGAAAAAAGACATGCAAGTGACTTTTGACTTTGAAGGCACTGTAGATGGTGAGAAGTTTGAAGGCGGTGCAGCTGAAGACTTTAAATTAGTACTTGGTTCTGGTCGCATGATTCCTGGTTTTGAAGATGGCATCGTGGGCATGAAAAAAGGTGAAGAGAAAGTGATTGATGTAACTTTCCCTGAAGACTACCAAGCAGCAAACCTTGCAGGTAAAGCAGCTCAATTCAAAATCACTGTGAAACTTGTTGAAAAGCAAAAACTTCCAGAAATTGATGCTGAATTCCTACAAATCTTCGGTATTTCTGAAGAAGATGGCGTAGACAAATTAAAAGCTGACGTTCGTAAAAACATGGAACGTGAAGTGAAAAATGGTTTACGTAACCAAGTGAAAGGCGCAACTTTTGATGCACTCGTTGCGGCAAACGAAGTTGAACTTCCAGCAGCGATGGTTGCTCAAGAAGTTGACCGTCAACGTCAGCAAATGATTCAGCAATTCACTCAGCAGTTTGGTGCGCAAGGTGCAAAAGCATTTGACTCAAGCATGCTTCCAGATGAATTGTTCAAAGAACAAGCTGAAAAATCTGTAAAACTAGGCGTATTGGTCAGCAAAGTATTGGCAGATGCTAAACTTGAAGTTGACCAAGCACGTGTAGATGCTTACATCGAAGATATGGCTTCTTCTTATGAAGATCCAAACGAAGTGATTGAATACTTCAAAAATGACAAACAACAGCGTTCACAAATCGAAGCAGTTGTTTTAGAAGATCAGGTTGTAGATCACATCTTGGCTTCTGCAAAAGTGACTGATACATCTGTAAGCTATGAAGACTTATTGAAAGAGCAACAAGCTCGTCAACAAGGCTAATAGGCTTTAGGTAAAAAAGGCGCTTTGTGCGCCTTTTTTATTGCATCGCAGTTTTTGGGTTTTTCACAGATCGACAACATTTAACTCAAAATATCTACGATTTAAGCTGTGAATATTTTGCAATTTAGACAATTATCCCTCATATTGTGAACATGAGTCGTGTCACAAGAATTTAGGAATAAATAACCATATGTATGTTCCAACAATTGAAAATGCTTTAGTGCCCATGGTGGTTGAACAATCCTCTCGTGGTGAGCGTTCTTTTGATATTTATTCACGTCTTTTACGTGAACGTGTCATTTTTTTGACGGGTGAAGTCGAAGATAATATGGCCAACTTAATTGTGGCGCAGATGTTGTTTTTAGAAGCAGAAAACCCGGATAAAGATATTCACCTATACATTAACTCACCAGGCGGTTCAGTGACTGCAGGTATGGCAATTTACGATACCATGCAATTTATTAAACCAGACGTCGTGACTTACTGTATGGGACAAGCAGCATCTATGGGTGCATTCCTGTTAAATGCAGGCGCAAAAGATAAGCGTTACTGTCTTGAGAATGCCCGCGTTATGATTCACCAACCATTGGGTGGTTTCCGTGGTCAGGCATCAGATATTGAAATTCATGCGCGTGAAATTCTATTCATTAAAGAGCGTTTGAACCGTTTAATGGCAGAACATAGTGGTCAGGACTATGAAACTGTCGCAAGAGATACCGACCGTGACAACTTCATGACTGCGCAGGCAGCGAAGGAATACGGTCTTGTGGATGAAGTTTTAACAAAACGTCCATAAGTTTTAAAGATTGAGATATTGGAGTGACTATGTCCGAACATCCTCAGGGACAAAAACATTGTTCATTTTGCGGTAAAACGCAGTCTGAAGTCGGGAAGCTGATTGCAGGCGAGGACGCATACATCTGTAATGAATGTGTGGACGTATGCTTAGACTTGGTTCAGACCAGTCAACAAGTTGAGTCGGGTGATTGGGCAACACGTCCATTGCCAAAACCACATGAAATTCGTGCTGCGCTTGATCAGTATGTAATTGGTCAAGATACTGCGAAAAAAACCTTATCGGTTGCAGTATATAACCATTACAAACGCCTAAAAGTGAGCAATCAGGCGCATAAAGCAGGCGATGCTGTCGAAATCTCAAAAAGTAACATCATGTTGGTAGGTCCAACGGGTTCGGGTAAAACCTTACTTGCACAGACCTTAGCACGTCTATTAGATGTGCCTTTTGCAATGGCAGATGCCACGACTTTAACCGAAGCGGGTTATGTGGGTGAAGATGTCGAAAACATCGTGCAAAAGCTGTTGCAAAAAGCCGATTACGATGTAGAAAAAGCACAAAAAGGCATTATCTACATTGATGAAATTGACAAGATCACGCGTAAGTCTGAAAACCCATCAATTACTCGTGATGTGTCTGGTGAAGGTGTTCAGCAAGCCTTGCTCAAAATGATTGAAGGCACGGTGGCTTCTATTCCGCCTCAAGGTGGACGTAAGCATCCGCAGCAAGAATTCATTCAAATTGATACTTCAAATATCTTGTTTATTTGCGGTGGCGCATTCTCTGGTTTAGAGAAAATTGTGCAGCAACGCCAAGAAAAAGGCGGCATTGGTTTTACGGCAGACGTGAAGAAAAAAGATGAAGGCAAGAAATTGTCTGATTTATTTCGTCAGGTAGAAGCAACCGATTTGGTGAAATTTGGCTTAATTCCAGAGTTCATTGGTCGTTTGCCTGTAATTGCAACGCTAGACGAGCTAGATGAAGATGCATTGATGCAAATTCTGACCGAGCCGAAAAATGCCTTAACCCGTCAATATCAATACTTATTCGAGATGGAAAATGTCGATTTAGTCTTTGAAGATGCGGCATTACGTGCAGTGGCGAAAAAAGCCCTTGAACGTAATACAGGTGCGCGTGGTTTGCGTTCAATTCTGGAAAATGCCTTGCTCGAAACCATGTACGACTTGCCAAGCCGTACCGATGTTGGCACAGTGGTAGTGACTGAAGCGGTGATTGAAGAAGGTGCTAAACCTGAATTTCAGACCGAACGTCAGCCTCAAACAGAAGAACCTGCAGCAGAAAAAATTGACTTAAAAGTATTAGACAGCAAAACTGCTTAATACGCTATTCGTCTGAAACGTGCCGAAACGCTAGGTTTCGGCACGTTTTTTATTGTCAAAAAAATCAAGGCAGTGTTAATCTTAGACCTAGGCGTGGATGCCCATTATTCAAAACAACAATTGCAAAATGAATTTGCAGCGTGATTTCAAAAACGTGATTTACAAAAATAAGAAACGCAGTGAGGGATAGACATGCGTGGTGTCGCAATCTTGGTCGTGACCAGTTTAATGTTGCTGGGATGTCATGGCAAAAAAAACGTGGTGCAACAAACGCAACCACCTAGTACCTTAAAAGTTTTAGATTTAGAACAAAAACCTGGTTTTGTAGAACAACACCGTTTGGGCATGATGACCATTGGTGGTTGGGTCAATCAAAAACTAGGGCAAAATTTTAAACCTGTTCAGGCACAACATGCCGATGCTGCCATCGTGTATTTATATCGTCCAGATTCTAAATGGAATAGACAGGAAATTGTCGCGGCTAGTATGTTTATCAACAAACATCGGATTCCAAGTTTATTGCACAATCATTATTACTGGGTTGAACTGGCACCGGGCGCGTATCGTCTGAGTGTGAGTCGTCCTTTGGGTGCATTACATTTCCAAAAACCAAAGTATTTGGATTTTCAGGTACAGGCAGGGCAGTCGTATTTTATTAAATATGATGAAGAAAACTTGAGTACCCGCAAAGAGGTTTCAGGGCCTTTAATTCTTATGCCTTCAAGTACGGCACAACAGGAAATAGCGTTTACTCAATTGAAAACCGAAAGCTATAACTTTGTCGCGGAAGGTCAAACCACAGGTAAGTTGCGTAAAAAGCCACAAAAAATCAAGCATGAGAAATATGACCCTGCGGAAGATGTGCACTTAACCCAACCCTTTAAATTGTGGGATCCGAGAACGTGGTAAGGTTTTGCATCTTTATCTCATGCATTGCTTTTATTTATTTCCAGTAAGCATAAAAAAGCACCCAATGTTGGGTGCTTTTTCGCTTATTACTAAATTGGAATATTATTCTGCTGCAGCATCTACAACGGGAATCTTGCCAATTTTAGCTTGCCAGATTTTTGGTGCAATCGCGTGGATAGATGTACCATTGACATCTACCGCAACAGATACAGGCATATCTTCAACTTTGAATTTGTAGATTGCTTCCATACCTAAGTCTTCAAAAGCAACCACTTCTGCTTCACGTACTGCTTTAGATACGAGGTAAGCTGCACCACCTACTGCCATGAGGTAAGTCGCTTTGTGGTCTTTGATCGCTTCAATGGCTGCAGGACCACGATCTGCCTTACCAATCATACCGAACAAACCAGTGTGTTCTAAGACTTGGCGGGTGAATTTGTCCATACGGGTTGCCGTTGTTGGACCTGCAGGGCCAACGACCTCATCACCAACAGGATCGACAGGGCCAACGTAGTAAATGAATTTGCCTTTTAAGTCGACTGGTAATTCTTCACCATTGTTGATCATGTCGACCATGCGCTTATGTGCAGCATCACGACCTGTGTAAATCGTACCGTTTAATAACAACGTATCGCCCGGCTGCCAAGAGTTCATTTCTTCTTGAGTAATGTTGTCTAAATCTACACGTTTAGATTTAGAAGAATCCCAAGTTACTTCTGGGTAGTCTTCAAGTTTAGGTGCTTGAATATGGGCTACACCTGAACCATCTAACTGGAAGTGTGCGTGACGAGTTGCAGCACAGTTTGGAATCATACCCACTGGTTTGCCTGCAGCGTGGCAAGGGTAGTCTTTAATTTTAATATCAAGAACTGTGGTTAAGCCGCCCAAACCTTGTGCGCCAATACCAAGAGCATTCACTTTCTCGAAGATCTCGATACGGAGTTCTTCCATTTTGTTTTGTGGACCGCGACGTAATAATTCGTCCATGTTGATTTCTTCCATAAGTGCTTCTTTTGCAAGCATCATGGCTTTTTCAGCAGTACCACCAATACCAATACCGAGCATACCCGGTGGACACCAGCCTGCACCCATAGTTGGAACAGTTTTAAGTACCCAATCTACAATTGAGTCAGATGGGTTCAACATCGCCAATTTAGATTTGTTTTCTGAACCGCCACCTTTGGCAGCAACTGTAATATCTACTTTGTTACCCGGAACGAGTTTGTAGTGAATTACTGCAGGGGTGTTGTCTTTGGTGTTTTTACGACCAAATGCAGGATCAGCCAATACCGATGCACGAAGTACGTTTGAGTTTTCTAGGTAACCTTGACGTACACCTTCGTTGATTGCATCGTCCAAGCTCATCGTTAAATCAAATTTAACGTCTAAACCCACTTCAAGGAATACGTTTACGATACCAGTATCTTGACAGATTGGACGATGACCTTCTGCACACATACGTGAGTTAATTAAGATCTGTGCAATCGCATCTTTCGCAGCTTTGTTTTCTTCACGATCATAAGCACGGCTCATCGCTTGGATGAAGTCTTGTGGATGATAGTAGGAAATGAACTGAAGCGCGTCTTTGATCGAAGTGATCAAGTCATCTTGCTTGATAATAGTTGTCATATCAAAAATCTCTTGAGCGGGCGGATAGCTAGCGGGCTAAATTATAAGATAAAATGCAGCGATTGTGGGCACTTTGATCAAGCTTTGGGCGAAAGTTTAATATCAGTCGTTAGCTTGAGAGAATTTGTGAAATATCCATAAAATTATGTCGTCAAAACGGGCCATGATTTTGCTGTTTTGTTGGTGCAAATTCAGCTATGTTCAAAGACTTCTTTGGAATGATGTTTGGGGTAAATATGAATGATCACACGCATTTAGCTGCTCAGATTATCCCCATTTATCAACGGCATGCAAAAGCGTGGACAGACTTGCGCGGTCAGTTGTTATATGAAAAAACTTGGCTGGATCGTTTTCTTGCTTATTTGCCTGCGCAGGCCAAAATATTAGATTTGGGCTGTGGTTCGGGGCGTCCTATTGCTGCATATCTATTACAGCATGGGCATCAACTTACAGGAGTAGATAGCGCAGACAGCATGCTGGAGATGGCACGTGAACATTTTCCTGAACAGTGCTGGATTGAAGCCGATATGCGCTCAGTGAACTTGAATCGGTGCTTTGATGGTATTTTGGCGTGGGATAGCTTTTTTCATTTAACGCCAAACGATCAGCGCTGCATGTTCGAGAAATTTGCGCAATGGTCTACCGCCAATACAGTTTTAATGTTTAGCAGTGGACCTGCTGCGGGTGAGGCGATTGGGGAAATGTTTGGTGAAGCACTTTATCACGCCAGTTTGTCGCAGGATGAATATCGGCAATTGTTAAAAGATTATGGCTTTAAAGTTGTGAAAATGCTCGCGGAAGATCAGGACTGTGCAGGGCATACGGTGTGGTTGGTGCAGAGGTTTTAAAAATAGATTGGATGGAGCTAATCAATTTTTGTAGTGATCTGTGAATCTACAGTGTGGAATAAAAAAACCACCCAATTTTTCAATCAGGTGGTTTGTAAAACTTAACTTTACGAATTATTGAGCTGCTTGTTGCTCTGCCTGAATCGCAGTCAATGCAATCGTGAACACAATGTCATCTACCAATGCACCACGTGACAAGTCATTCACTGGCTTGTTCAAGCCTTGTAGCATTGGGCCAACACTCACCACGTTAGCAGAACGCTGTACTGCTTTATACGTCGTGTTACCTGTGTTCAAGTCAGGGAAAATGAACACATTGGCGCGACCTGCAACTTGAGAGTTTGGTGCTTTAGAGCGACCAACACTTTCAACCGATGCTGCATCGTACTGTAATGGGCCATCAATCAGTAAGTCAGGACGACGTTGTTTCGCAATTTCAGTCGCTTTCGCTACTTTTTCTACGTCAGCACCTGCACCCGAAGTACCAGTTGAGTAAGAAATCATGGCAATACGTGGGTCAATACCAAACGCTTTTGCAGAGTCAGCAGATTGAATCGCAATTTCAGCCAATTGTTCAGCATCTGGGTCTGGGTTAATCGCACAGTCACCGTACACATATACTTCATCTGGTAACAGCATAAAGAATACTGAAGATACCAATGAATAATCAGGTGCAGTTTTAATGAGCTGGAATGCGGGACGAACTGTATTGGCTGTAGTATGCACAGCACCAGACACCAAACCATCAACCTGATCAAGTGCTAACATCATCGTACCTAATACGACAGTGTCTTGCAGCTGTTCACGTGCTTGATCGTCAGTAAGTTTGCCTTTACGCATCGCAACCATTTTTTCGACATAGTTTTCACGAATCAAGTCAGGATCAATGATTTCTAAGTCGTGTGGAAGCTCAATACCGCGTGCTTTGGCAACATCGACTACCGCTTCTGGTTTTGCCAATAATACGCAGTGGGCAATACCACGTGATTGACAAATCGCTGCAGCTTGAACGGTACGTGGCTCATCACCCTCTGGAAGCACGATACGTTTTTTCGCTGCAATAGATTTTTGCACCAATTCATGGCGGAACGCAGAAGGCGATAAACGTGGTTTATGCGTATCGCTGATTAATTGGGTTAACCATTCTGCATTGATGTGACTGGCCACAAAGCGGGTAACTTGTTCTGCACGCTCAGTATCATCTACAGGAATTTCGTTGCTCAGGTTTAATAACTGTTGTGCAGTTTCAAAGGTGCTCAATTTAGTATGTAAAATTGGCAAGCCATTTTTCATTGCTGCTTGGCAGAACTCTAAAGCTTGTGCGCTTGGTGCTTGATGTTCAGTTAACACCAAACCTGCAAGTGGAATACCATTGCTGCTGGCTAAGCTACTGGCAAGCAATACATCGACACGGTCAGAACCACTGATAATCAGCTCGCCTGCAACGAATTTATGCATTTCGTGTTCAATATTCGATGCAATTAAGCTGCTGTGTAATACACGGCGCTGCGCTGCTTCACCTTGGTTAATCCATTCTGCAGAAATGTGTGCAGCCAAGTCCGACATGCGTGGCACACTTAAAGTATTGCTGAATGGCACCAAGCCAATCACTGGCATGCAATCTTTACCAATCATTGGATGTGTAGTTTGAATTTTGCTGACAAACTGGTTGGTGTCGCTAATTAAACGTAAGTTTGGATCAAGCGTAACAGGAATTTGTGCAGAATCTTCTGGTAAACCTTTGGTACGCATAAACAATACGCCCGCAGTACGCTCACAAGTTGCACCACCAAAGAAACGTAATTGATTGTCTACTTTTGACGCTGTTTTAACAGCATTGTTGATGTCGGCATTGCTGACAATAATGACTTTTGCATCAAGTGCTTTAGCCAAATTTGCATTCAATTCAGTTGCAAATGGATCACGTCCGTTTGGCAACACGCCTTCTACAATAATGATATCGTGATGTTTAGAAATTTCACGATGTAAACGAACTGCATCTTCAAGCAATTCGTCATTTTCATCATTTTTTAAACGCTCAGTCAGCGCAGTATAAGAAATCGGCTCAACTGTTTCATGCTTGAACAGGTGACGATACAACGCAGTTGTGCGGTCTGCTTCAGGTTGTAATTCTTGTGAAAAAGGCTTTAAGAAACCTGCTTTTACGCCTTGGCATTCCAAAGCGTAAATTAAACCTAAACATGCTGATGTTAAACCAACACCAATTTCTGTAGGAACCAAAAGTATTGTTTTCATAATTTTTTCTAAATCGTAAAGGGACTGATTGAAAGTGGCTGAGCACTACGATTGCTTAAGCAATCGCAGCGTCACATTCAGACTTTTTTGCAGCTGACTTTAGCTCCTCTGCAACTTGCGCAGTTTCTTTCGCAATACGGCCTTCTTCGTCAGTTGGTACAACCCAAATTTGTGGACCGCCTGTACCTGCATCAATACGACCTTCAGTACCGCGTTTTAAGCTGTCATTGCGTTCTTTGCTGAAGTTAAAGCCAAAGTGTGGCAAGTAAGATACAGTTTTTTCACGGATGTACGCAGAGTTTTCGCCAATACCACCTGTGAAGAATAAGCCATCTAAGCGTGGTAAACCACAGCTAAGTGCAGCTAAAGATTTAGCTAAACGGTAGCAGAATACTTCAATTGCAAGCGTTGCATCTTCGTTGCCTTGTTCAGATGCTTCAATCAGGGTACGCATGTCGTTCGATAAGCCTGACAAACCAAGTAAACCACTTTGGCTGTTTAGCATTTTGTCAATTTTGTAGATATCCCAACCTAAGTTGCTTGCAAGGAAGCTGTGTAAGCTTGGGTCTACATCACCACTACGAGTACCCATCACCAAACCTTCAAGTGGGGTTAGGCCCATCGATGTGTCTACACTTTGACCATTCCAGATTGCACAAGTCGAGCTACCGTTACCCAAGTGAGCAGTTAACCAGCCACCTTGTTTGAAGCTGCCAGCCAACTCTGAACCGCGCTCTGAAACGTATGCGTGACTTGTACCGTGGAAGCCATAACGACGTACGTTGTGGTCGGTATATAAGAATTTAGGCACTGCATAACGGTAAGCGTGAGCAGGCATCGTTTGGTGGAATGCAGTATCAAATACAGCCACTTGCGGAAGTTCTGGGAACAAACGCATTGTTGCTTCAATACCCACCAAGTGTGCAGGGTTGTGTAAAGGTGCAAGCGGAGTTGCTTCACGAATACGTTGCACGATTTCTTCAGTTAATAATTCTGCTTTGGTTAAAGTACCGCCGTGTACAACGCGGTGACCAATGGCTTGTGGCTTATATTGAGATAAGCGACCAAGAATAGTTTCCAATGCTTTTTCATGGTCAGCATGTGGAATAGAAAGTTCGAGCGGCTCACCACCTGCGGTAATGCCTTTAATGCGCGCATCAGCAGAACCTAGATTTTCTGCCAAACCAAAGATACGATCTCCAACGCTTTCAGATACAAGCGCATATTTGATAGAAGAAGATCCGCAGTTAATCACTAATACTGATGTAGTCACTTTTATGTACCCGAATTCTAATTGAAGTTATCCCTAGTCAATCAAGCTGCATTGCAAGATATGGCAAACGGCAATCTATTGTGTTGCAATCTTGATCATTACGTATGTTTTATCATGGGTTTTTTATTGCTCCTAGATAGACTTTAGGAGATTAGACTTAAGCATTATCGACCATGAAATCAGAAATAATTAAAATTTATCAGCCCGAAACTTTCATTTTTTCATGAAATGATGGTCTAAAATTTCTGCTTAATTCCTGTTGTATTCTCTTAACATAGCACACTTCATTCTGCAGGCGAGTGGCAAACTGTTTTAAATTATTTCCTCAATCTTTGTCGGTTTATTTTGATTTGGCAGCGTATTTAATTTCCGACCAACGGACAATCACATAAGCAATCAGTGCCACCATAAAAAACACCAACATCATCCACGCCAAGCCTTGTAAGGTTTCAATAATGGTGCGGTAAATTTCCAATACCCAGCGTTCTTGCGTCAGTTCAATCACAATTCTTTTGTCATTTTCGGCATAGGTGAGTGGGGTAATGTATTTTTCCATATCGTAAATACGAATGCCTGAAGATGTGCCGACCACCATGCCTGCAAATTTGGTGTACTTTGCCCATGCTTCATGAATTGGGTCGTGGATGATACGCGCCAAAATTGCATTGATGGAGCTGGAAAACAGACGCATGACAATGAACGACACCAACAGTGCTAAAGCAAAGGTACTAATAATCAAATAATAAAACATAAGCATCGCCACTCTTTTTGATGATTTTTCTAATCTTGATGGTGTTTTTATTTTAAGTGAGCGTGAGGCAGAAATGTGTAGTGGAACTGTGTCTTAAAACAATGTCTAAAAAATAGAAGGGAATAATGTTCAGCTTCCTGTGAAACTGAACATTATATTTGGATATTGCAAAATTACAGATGGATTTTATTGGCGGATTTGACCATCGCCAAACACGATCCATTTTTGTGAGGTTAAACCTTCCAAACCGACAGGGCCACGGGTATGAATTTTATCGGTAGAGATTCCAATTTCAGCACCTAAACCATATTCAAAACCATCAGCAAAGCGTGTAGAAGCGTTAATCATGACTGAACTAGAATCTACCGCAGCCAAGAATTGACGCGCCAAACTAAAGTTTTCAGTAATAATGGCATCAGTATGATGTGAACCATATTTATTGATATGTTCAATTGCCTCATCAATTCCTGAAACCACTTTAACTGCCAAAATTGGGCCTAAATATTCGGTGTACCAATCTTCTTCGGTTGCTGTTTTAACACTTGTACCCAAAATCTTTTGGGTTGCAGGACAGCCGCGTAATTCGATTTGTTTTTCTGCATATAGTTCGGCAATACGTGGCAAGAATTGTGCGGCAACAGCCTCATCGACCAACAATGTTTCCATGGCATTACAGACGCCATAACGGTGAGTTTTTGCATTCAGGGCAATAGGCAGGGCTTTTTGTAAATCGGCCTGTGCTTCTACAAATACGTGACAGTTACCATCCAAATGTTTAATCACTGGAATACGCGCTTCATTGCTGATGCGTTCAATCAGACTTTTACCGCCACGTGGCACAATTACATCTACATATTCAGACATGGTAATTAATTGCCCAACGGCAGCACGGTCTGAGGTGTTAATCACTTGCACCGATGTTTCTGGCAAGCCTGATGCTTTTAAGCCGTGTTGAATCGCGGCAGCAATCGCTTGGTTAGATTCCAGTGCTTCAGAACCACCACGTAAAATAATCGCATTGCCTGATTTTAATGCCAAAGACGCAGCTTCAAGGGTTACGTTTGGACGTGATTCGTAAATCATGCCCACCACACCTAGCGGTACACGCATTTTGCCCAATTGAATACCAGATGGACGGTAAGCCATATCGGTAATTTCACCAATTGGATCCATGAGACCAATCACATCTTTCAGACCTTGTAACATGCCTTTAAAGCGTGCGGGGTTAAGTTCTAAGCGATCAAGCAGTGCGCTATCCAAGTTGTTGTTACGACCTTTGGTCATATCAATTTGGTTGGCAGCTAAAATAGCGGACTCGCTATTTTCCAATGCCGTATAAATAGCCGATAACGCATTGTTTTTAGATTGGGTAGAAGCGCTTGCTAAGACACGAGAGGCTTGGCGTGCTTGTTGTCCTACCGTTTGCATATATTGTTCAATAGACTCTTGCATAGCGGTTTGATCACTTAGAAATTTCAACTCGATATTAACAGTCTGTGCCTGCACAATGAAGCGTCTCAGCGGAAAATCGACTAAATTGTTCAATCTTTTCATATTTTTCAATGCTTTCATCACAAAAATTAATATTTTGAAATGCTTTATGATTTAAAAGTAGATGAGCGGTCATAGAAAATGTTGCGTATAAAATCAGCACCTGTATAGAATGATGCGATAACGACATTGATGTCATTCACAACAATAAGCAGGATGCCACTTTAATTCAGATAAGTGGGTAATCGTTCAATGACGAACACTTGCACAATAAAAATAAAATGCGCATGGAGGTAAGGAATATGAATTCCATGATCCAGATGGACACGGATGTACAGGACGCAAGTTCGCATGTCTGTTTTTTTGATATTTACGATAAACACAGCTTTAAACAACCCGCTCGTACCACTTGGATCAACGGCTGGAAAGTGGAATACATGGCAATTGCTCAGCCAGAAACCGCACATTTAACTCCAATTGTGATTATTGGTGGTGCATTCCAAAACTTTAATTCATATAAATATTGTGTCGAGCAGCTTTTTCGTGCAGGGCCAATCATTTTAATTGATATGCCATCTATGGGCGCCAATCAGCAAATGACCAATGTGGAAACAGGTGAGTCGGCAGGAACGCTAGAACTGCATGATTTAGGTCAGATGTTGGGTGATTGGCTGGATATTGTCGGCTTAGATAAAGTATCCGTCATGGGCATGTCATTGGGTTCGGTGGTGGCATCGTGTCTAGCAGATCAGCGTCCTGAATTGATTGATCGCATGATTTTAATGGGGGTTATGCAAAAGACCCGTAAAAGTTGGCGCATGTTGCTTGAAGAATCACTGCATTTAATGAAAGAGCAGCGCATGGATGAATTTGGTCAGGCGGTGATTTTATACTTGGTCAATCATGCCAAAATGGAACAAACTCGCATGTCACCGACTGCAAAGCGTTTGTTTTACCGACAAATGGCCGACTTTACCGCTACAGAGCAAGATCGCTACGATGTGAACTGCAACCGTTTATTGCGGTTAACCAATGTGCCTATTCCGCAATGTAAGGTTTTGGTGGCGTGTGGGCAATATGACAGTTTTACCTTGCCGCATGAAAATGCCAATTTTGCCTTACAGTGCCCGAACATGGAATTTGCCATGATTGCCAATGCAGATCATGTGCCGCAATTACAGCGCCGTAAAGAAACCATGAATTTATTTGCGACCTTTTTAAGCGATGAATCTATTCAGGACTTAGATGGCATTATTCCAATGACACGTGCGCAACTATTGACGATGGAACGCCGTGGAGAAGCGCGTATTCGGGTGCAAAATCCGCAAAGTCATTTGCAGTATCGTCATTCTGATTTGAAAATTGCCACGCACATTGTCGATTTAAACTTCTTTGGTGTATTGCTTGATTTTGAAAATGCTGCGTTGGCGGCACAAGCAGCACAGTTTGAACGAGATATGGCCTTAGAATTACAGGATGAGGAAGGCAGTTTTAGCATTGAATGTTTAATTTTTGAAAGCCAAGGGCAGCAACTACGCGCATTATTTAAGCATGGTAGTTTTGAGGTGGCAGAGCGTTTGTTGCGTTATGTGGAACGTCAAAAAGCGGCTGCACAAAATTTGGAATATGCCCGTTAGTAGATAAAATCAGTGCTTGGTTTAAAATTATCCAAAGAAAATAGAATCAAAATAGCGTGTTAAACCACGCTATTTTTTTTGTAGGCATGAACCATCCAGACTAAATCGCCTAAATGTTCTGCGGTTGTTTTTTCTAAAGAGCTGTTGGAAAAATACAGTTGTGGTTGTTGTAGCTGCACTTGCTCAAAACCTGCATTTTGAAAAAACTGAGTTAATTCCTGCGGAGATTGAAAGTGAAAGGTGAAAGCACTGCGTGACATAAATTTCAATAATCGGCTGCAGTTCCAAATAAAATTGGCGAGCTTGTTTTTGACGGGTTCAGGGTAAATATCGGTTAAATAATGCAGTTCTGGAAAGTCTTGGGTGTAGTTACACATGCCATTTAACAGCTGTTGTAGCATGTCTTTGCTGAAGTAGTTAATTAAACCTTCACTAATAATTACTAAGGGCTGCGAGTGATCAAAATATTCAAAGGCCTGTTGAAAGGATTCACTAAAAATATCGGCGGTGAGAACTTCAGGTGCGTCGTGGTCAATTTGTCGTAACGCTTGAGTTTTAATTTGCGCCATATCAGGCAAATCCAGTTCACGGTAATTCAGTTCAGGATATTTTTGTCGAAAGTTCCAGCTGCGTGGTGACAGCCCAGATGCAATTTCGAGCACTTGTAATTGCGGATGTTGCTGAATCAGTGCGGTTAAGTGTGCATCAATCATTTGGTGACGTTGTTTGAGGGTGCTGCGCATACTGCCGCCCACATGACGTTCTGCCCAGTTTTCTAAAGGATGTACCAATTTGGCTAAAAACTTGCCTTTTCGGGTCGCAAATACAGGATGTGAAATCCCCCTTTGATACCAGATATATCCCGTATAATGTGCGGTAAAAGAAATATGCCGATGTTTGGACAATGCAGTCGTGTCTGAGCGAGTTGGCTTGGCATCCGAGTTGTGCATTTCAGTCCTTTTTTCTGTCGTGATTTTGCTGTTCAGCAATGTTTTTGTCATTTTCGTATAGACCTTAATTGTTTGTATGGTGGTCGTTGTCTTTTTAGGCATGCTTTGACACTCAAGCTGCGGTGTCAGGCATATACTCAAAATAGAATAAGTTTATCATAATCAAAAAGGAACAAGCTGTCGTGTTCCTTTGTCGTATAAATGCTGTGAAAAAGTGAAGGCGTATAGGGTCTGTTGACATTTCATAAATGGCTTGCGCTGTAGGCTAAAACTGAGCAGATCAGGCATAAAATGCAGGGAATAGTGGACCTATTTTCAAGTTCCATAACGCAATCTGAGAAAGTTTTAGCCACATGAGCAAGAACAAAGCGTTGCTTTGTTTGCTGCGCAAGGGGGCGAGCATATTTTTTGCTGCTATTGCGTTATGTGCCAGTCATTTAGAATGACTAAATTTCCTGTCCCATGCCTTATATCAGCTAAAAAATCTTGCGAGATATATCTCTCACGTCGCAAACATAGACGAATTGTCAACAGACCCTAGTTAGTTTGTGGTGATCTCACGTTGCAGCGTTTTTAGTGGTACTTGAGTAATTGGTCGGGTCGTGACTAGTTTGTGCTGCCAGTAGCGCGGCACTTTGTTCTTTAAATGCCAAGATACGATCACGGACGCTTCGCCATTCATCACCCAAGTCTAAAACTTCAGCAATGCTAAACTCCGCACTAAGTTCAGGGATTTTACCACGCATGCGTTCTAAACGTGCCTGATTCGGCAAGGGTAAATCGGCAATCGCATTTAAAGCCAATCGTTGTGCAGCACGGTTGTTGCAGACCAATCCCATGTCACAGCCTGCAAGCAAAGCGGCATGAATACGTGCATCGGTATCGCCTGCTACACAAGCCGCCTGCATGCTTAAATCATCCGAAAAGAGTACACCATCATAGTCCAAGTCTTTGCGAAGCACTTGCTGTAACCAAAACTCAGAAAAACCTGCAGGGTTCGGATCGACCTGATCATAAATGACATGCGCAGGCATGAGCGCATCCAGTTGATTTTGCAGTTGGATAAAGGTTTGCATATCCTGTTGTTGAATTTCGGCAAAAGAACGTGAATCTATCGCGGCAGCAACGTGAGAGTCTGCTTTAACCGATCCATGTCCAGGAAAGTGTTTGCCTGTGGTTGCCATTCCTGCACGATGCATTCCACGTAAAAAAGCATCTGCCAAAGCAATAATATCGACAGGACGCGCAGCAAAAGCACGATCTCCAATGACATCACTGATGTCATTTAAATCTAAAACGGGTGCAAAACTAAAATCAATGCCTACGGCTAATACTTCGGTGGCCATCAACCAGCCACATTCTTCGGCTAAATCTAAGGCACGTTCAGGTTCGTTTTGGTATAACTCGCCAAATCTACCCATAGCAGGCAATAGGGTAAAACCTTGTTTTAAGCGTTGTACGCGTCCGCCTTCCTGATCGACTGCAATTAAAATATCAGGGCGTACCTGACGCATGTGGTCGGTCAAGGCGCGTACTTGCGCAGGAGATTGGATATTTCGGGCAAATAAAATGACTCCACCGACTTGCGGAGCGCTTAATAGTTCAATATCTTCTTGAGTAAGTTCTGTGCCAGCGATGTCGAGCATCAATGCGCCAATCATATTGGGTGTCCGTATTCGATTTTTATCAATAAAAAAACAATACCTGAATTCTGCAATGATTTGCTACATTTTGACAGCACAGATTATGATAAAACTACACGATAGACCCAAATTAAGTTGTATAAGATTTTGAATCTGCTCAATTCATTGTGAAAAGCAGAGATTGGTCAAAAACCAAGGACGTAAATATTTTTATGAAACTTCAAACCATCGCTTGTGCGGTTGCAATAGCAACTGGCGGTTTTTTCTTTTCTCACGCCATTAACGAGGCAATTGCAGCCAATAATACCGCTGTCGTTGCTAACAGTATTGTGCCGACGCAGGAACAAGCTTTGGTTTCGCGTCAATTGGCGACCTTGGTCGATCGTCAGCATTATTTAAATCAGCGTTTAGATGCCGCAACGTCGCAGCGCATTTTTGATTTTTATATCGACAGTTTAGACCCAGACCATACTTTGTTTTTGGCTAAAGAAGTTGAGCAATACCGCAAACAATATGCAGCAACATTTGGCGCTTCATTAAAAGCAGGCAATTTGGCGGGGCCGTATCAAATTCATGCACAGTATCGTGAACGCTTAAAACAGTTTTATCATTTCATGTTGGCAGAGCTGAAAAAACCACAAAATTTAAAACAGCCAAATGTCACGATTGAAACAGATCGGGAAAAAGCACCGTTCTTTAATACTGAAGCAGAAATGCGTAAGCATTGGCAAAAAATGTTGGTGTCACAGCTCATTAACCTGACCATTAGCAAAGAAGAAGAATTGGCAAAACAAAAAGCCATTAAAGATAACCCTGAATTGACCAATGGTCAGGATTTGGCAAGTCCAGAAGATTTGACTCCAGTGCAGACTTTAACTAAGCGTTATACTCGTCAGTTAGAGCGCATGGATCGTTTAAAGAGCGATGATGTGCTGGATAAAACTTTGAATGCGATGATGCTGACTTATGATCCGCACAGCAATTATTTCCCACCTGTTGATGCGATGGAGCTGAATCGTCAAACGACTTTGCAGCTTGAAGGGATTGGGGTGTCGATTCGTCCTGAACGAGGCAATGAAGACTACACTAAAATTGAAACCATTGTTGAAGGTGGCCCTGCCAGTAAAACAGGGCAGGTGAAATCGGGTGACCGCATTATTGGTGTGGCGCAAGATGGCGAAAAAATGGTGGATGTTGTGGGTTGGCCGAGCAATGAAATTGTGGGGCTGATTCGCGGTAAACGTGGCACCAAAGTCACTGTGCGTTTGTTGGGTGCGGGTGCGGCGATGAATCAGGCGCGTAATGTGACCATTGTGCGTGATGTGATTCAGGAAGAAGATGCGGGAGTTCGCTCACGAACGATTGACATCAAACGTGATGGTCAAACTTATACCTATGGTGTGATTGAAATTCCATCCTTTTATTTGAATTACCGTGCACGTCGTGCAGGCAATGAATATCGCTCGGTGTCGGAGGATACCAACAATGCCCTGAAAAGTTTGGCGGCCAAAAATGTCGCAGGGATTATTGTCGATTTACGTAACAACCCTGGCGGTTCACTAGAAGAAGTGGCACGTATGCTTGGGCAAGTAATCAAATCAGGCCCTGTAGTGCAAATTCGTGATGGCAATGGCAACGTGAGCGTATTTGAAGATGACGATGGCGGTGCACAGACTTATGCAGGCCCATTGGCAGTGATGATTAACCTTGCTTCTGCTTCGGCCAGTGAAATTTACTCTGCTGCAATTCAGGACTATCAGCGCGGGATTGTGATTGGTAGCACCACCACAGGTAAAGGTACAGCGCAGGTACAACTCGACACCTTAGCCTATGGGCAGGCGACCTTAACTCAACGTAAGTTCTACCGTATTACAGGTGGAAGTACCCAAAACAAAGGTGTGATTCCTGACATTAAACTGGTGGATATTTACAATGAGGAGTTTGGTGAACGCAAAGCGAAAAATGCTTTGAAGTGGGATACTATTCCAACTGCACCATTTAAGCGTGAAGGTTCAGTACAGCCGTACATCACCAAGCTAGGGCAATTGTCACAGCAACGTGTCACGCTTGATCCGCAATTTCAATATTTGGAACAACGTAAGCAAATTGCCAAACAAACTGAAGATCGCAAAAGCATTGTGTTAGATATTGAACAACGCAGAGCAGAGTTGTTAGCTTTGGAGCAACAAACGCTGACTGCGGAAAACAAACGCCGTCAGGAAACAGGTTTGAAACCATTTGCTAATTGGGAAAGCTATCAGGCATCTATTGATGCTTTGGCAGAAGCGCGTGCCAAAATGAAAGCGGCACAACGCCCTGCTTTACCTGAGGAAGAAGCTTTTGTGATTGAAGCAGCGCAGGTGTTGCAAGACTATGCCATGTTACAAAAAGGTGTTTCTGAGCCGAATCAACCTTAAAACAATGTTAGAATCTTAATCAAATAGAACCAGCAGCGAAAAGTTGCTGGTTTTTTTCATCCTAAAGCGAAAAGTAAAGTGACAAGATGCATATAGCTTTGAGTCAGACAGCTATTTTTAGCAGTTTTGAATTGCCATTATTTCATGATGACATATTATATATTTGACTATTGACCAAAGCGGAATAGTATTAGACTCTTAAGTCAATGCAGTCTTTGCTAGATCAATCCGTCGTTCAGGTTGCTTTTTAGTTATTATTTATAAGAGAGTGTGAGATTGAGTAGCCGAAAAACAATAAAATATGACAGAGATGGATACATCTAATGATGCATGTACATTATGATCTGAGCTTGGTAATTGGCTCGGTAGCAATCTCAGTATTGGCCTGCTATTTTGCAGTGTCTGTTGGGCAAATGCTTTTTCAAAATGTACAACAACAACTAAAAAAAATTGCATTAATCATGAGTGGTTTGCTGCTGGGTGCGGCAGTGTGGAGTATGCATTTTGTGGGCATGTTGGCCTGCCAGTTACCTGCACCGTATCAATTTGATCTTAGCTTTACGACCCTATCTTTTGTTATTGCATTTATCGCCTCTACGTTTGCGGTTTGGCTGACCACGCAATCGACCTTGCCTGTGGCGCGTTTGATCCTGAGCGGCATTTTAATGGGGTTGGGTATTTCAGGCATGCACTATACGGGCATGATGGGAATTCAGGTAGAAGGCTACCGTAGTTATTATGATCCTACCATTGTTTTGCTGTCTGTATTAGTGGCCATTGGCGGAGCAATACTTACCTTTTGGTTTATGTTTCATTCCAAGTGCAGAATGGGGCGTCAGGCACAATATAAAATTTTCATTGCGGTGCTCATGAGTCTGAGCATTGTTGCCATGCACTATATAGGCATGGAAGCACTGCATTTTTACTCTACAGCAGATTTGCCTCAATCAGGGCACTTCCAGATCGGGCAAGGGCCAGCTCTGTTGGTGGTTATTTTAGTGACCAGTCTGATTTTTGCTGCTGCGGTGGGCGTATCTCTGCTGGAGCTGCGCTTAGAAGAAAAAAGCAGACAATTGTCTTTAGCCAACCGTGAATTGGCCAATCAGGCAGTCAAAGATAACCTGACCAAATTGCCCAACCGTTTATATTTAGCTGAATATGCACAATTGCTTTTTTCTGAGCATCGGCAAAAAAACACTAAAATTGCATTTTTGTATATCGACTTAGACCGCTTTAAAGCGGTGAATGACGTATTTGGGCATCATGTTGGCGATCAATTGCTGATTCAGTTGTCTAAACGTGTGCAATCCCACTTGGGCGAAAATACCCAGTTATTAAGAATTGGTGGCGATGAATTTCTTTTGGTGATTGAACATACCGATATCGCAGAAGCCACGCTCATTTCTGAAAAAATATTAGAACTGATTCAGCAAAGTTTCTTAATTGCAGGCAAGGTCATTAATATTTCAGGCAGTATTGGCATTGCGATGTATCCAGAGCATGGCACCAATTTGCAAGATATTTTAATGAATGCTGATGCGGCGATGCTGACCTCTAAATATCAGGGGCGTAACACCAGTTCGGTATTTAATTATGATCTGGAGTTACTTGAGGCCAAAAGCCAAAGTAAGTTGATTAATGATTTATATAAAGCGGTTGAACAACAACAATTTGCGTTGTTCTATCAGCCAAAGTTTAAAGCCGCTGACCATAAAATTTGTGGCGTAGAAGCTTTAATTCGTTGGTATCACCCCGTACATGGTTTACTTACCCCAAATATGTTTATTAAAGGGGCTGAAAAGACGGGGTTGATTATTCAAATTGGCTATTGGACGCTAGAAGAAGCCTTTAAACAAATTCAAATTTGGGAAAGATCGGGTGCACCGTTATTTCCTGTGGCTGTGAATTTATCGGCAGTGCAGTTTGAACATAAACACTTATTTTCGACGTTAGAAAACTTGTTTAAACGCTATGAGATTCAACCCCATCACCTGATGATTGAAGTGACTGAAAGTACAGCAATGCATCATATTGAATCGAGTATTCGTAGTTTTGAGCGTTTGCGTCAAATGGGGATTCAATTGGCGATTGATGATTTTGGTACAGGACATTCGAGTTTCTTGTATTTGAAAAAATTGCCAGTCGATGAGTTGAAAATTGACCGTGCTTTTATTTTAGATTTGTGTTTGGACAGCAAAGAAGAATTAATTTTAGAAAGTATTATTCAGTTAGCCATTAAACTGGGTTTAACTGTGACCGCTGAAGGGGTGGAAACGCCATTGCAAGCTGAGATTTTAACCCGTTTAGGCTGTCAGCAATTACAGGGCTACTTATTAGGCTTACCAATGGATGTTGAGCGTTTAGAAGAGCTGTTTAAACATTCGGCTTAAGCTAGCGATCATGCTACCGCTCAAGATAGCGTACAAGTGAGCGACCAAGTCCAGCGTTTAATTTCAGTGATGAAACAAGATGAATATAGTTTGGCTGAGTTGATGCAGTTGTTAGGTTTAACTCATAGCGCAACATTCCAAAAGAACGATATGAATCCTGCCATAGAAGTAGGTTTGATTGAACGTACGATTCCAGAAAAACCGAAAAGCCAAAAGCAAAAGTATAGATTGAAAAAATAACTATATTCTCAGTTGTGGATAAATTAGAACATATCAACAATCAATAAAATTTGATTCAAATCTGCTACAATTACGCCAATTTTTCATATTGATCATTTTGATCTTATACACTGCGGTTCTGCAGTAGGTGTCTTGCATGAGTTTTAAAGATGAGTTAGCGGCGCAGGTCGCACAGCGACGTACTTTCGCGATTATTTCCCACCCCGATGCTGGTAAAACCACCATGACAGAAAAACTGCTGTTATGGGGACAAGCCATTCAAGTTGCAGGGATGGTAAAAAGCCGTAAGTCAGATCGTGGCGCAACATCTGACTGGATGGAAATGGAAAAAGAACGTGGTATTTCCATTACAACTTCGGTGATGCAATTCCCGTATAAAGACAAAATGATTAACCTGCTCGATACCCCAGGGCACGAAGATTTCTCTGAAGATACTTACCGCACTCTAACTGCGGTGGACTCTGCACTGATGGTGATTGATGGTGCGAAAGGTGTCGAAGACCGTACCATTAAATTAATGGATGTGTGTCGTATGCGTGACACACCCATCATTTCATTCGTCAACAAAATGGACCGCGAAATTCGTGAACCATTAGAGTTGTTGGATGAAATTGAAAATGTCCTCAAAATTAAGTGTGTGCCAATCACTTGGCCAATGGGTACAGGGCGTGATTTCGCAGGGGTGTTTAACCTCATCGAAGAAAAGTTTTATGTGTACAAATCAGGTTTTGGTTCAACCATTCCTGAAATTGAAGTACGTGATGGCTATAACCATGCAGACCTACGTGAAAAAGTAGGTGAATTGGCATGGGCGGCATTTGAAGAATCACTTGAGTTGGTACAAATGGCGAATGAGCCTTTAGACCGTGAAGAGTTTTTAGCGGGTCGTCAAACACCAGTGCTATTTGGTACTGCTTTGGGTAACTTCGGTGTAGATCATGTATTGAATGCATTCAGTGAATATGCGCCGCCGCCAAAAGCACATCCAACGCAAGACCGTATTGTAGAAGCCAATGAAGAAGGCTTTAGTGGTTTTGTTTTTAAAATTCAGGCCAATATGGATCCGAAGCACCGTGACCGTATTGCTTTCATGCGAATCTGTTCAGGCAAGTATGAGAAAGGCTTGAAAATGAAGCATGTGCGTATTGATAAAGATGTACGTATCAGCGATGCCTTAACCTTCTTGGCAGGTGATCGTCAGCACCTCGAAGAAGCGTGGCCGGGCGACATTATTGGTCTACATAACCACGGGACGATTCAAATTGGCGATACCTTCACTTCGGGTGAAAAGTTGCAATTTACAGGGATTCCGCACTTCGCACCTGAAATGTTCCGTCGTGTACGCTTGAAAGACCCATTGAAGTCCAAACAGCTGCAAAAAGGCCTTAAAGAGCTTTCAGAAGAAGGTGCAACGCAAGTCTTTATGCCACAAAACAGCAATGATTTAATCGTAGGTGCTGTTGGTGTGCTACAGTTTGAAGTCGTCGCCTATCGCCTGAAAGAAGAATACAAAGTCGATTGTATTTACGAGCCTGTCAGCATCAACACGGTACGCTGGGTGTCTTGTGCCGATGAGAAAAAGTTTAACGAATTTAAGAAAAAAGCCCACGATCAGTTGTCTGTCGATGGTGGTGGTCACTTAACTTATCTCGCGCCAAGCCGTGTGAATTTACAGTTAATGCAAGAGCGTTACCCTGACATTGAGTTTAGAAATACACGCGAGCACTAAGCCTCAGGTTGATGATGCTTAATCTGGCAGATGCAATCAGCGTAGCGCAGATGAATGTTCGGCATGCCTAAAAGTTTCAAAATTAAAACAGCTTCTTTAGGAAGCTGTTTTATTATGGGGGCGGTAAAAGATTAAAGATTATTTTTGATAAATGAATTGGGGAAATCATGCAGCAAAAATCGGTTTATCTGGGTGCAATTTTGAGCGGGATGGTTTTGCTTAGCGCCTGTGACTCATCTAAACAAGATCAAAACTCAGATGAGCAAACGTCTATTTTTCAGAAAGATCAAGCGGATGTTTTACCGTATTTGAATATCAAGCAACAGGCGGCAGAAATTGCCTTGCCATTTTGTGAAAATAAAAACTGCATTGAATTAGAAGTACAAACTTTAAATACCCAAGATACATGGCTCAACAGTTGGATTGCAAAAAATCAGGCCATGGTGATTCAAGACCAAATTGGCTTAAAACAAAACATGAATTTGCAGCAAGCCGTAGATGCCTATGTGAAAAAATCCGATGCTTGGCAGGCACAATTAGATCAAAATAAAGCTTATGAATTGGCGATGTACACCCGTATGGCATATCAACGCAATCAATATGTTTTGTTGCAAGTCGGGGTAGATAGCAAACAGGAAGGCACGCAGGTCAAAGAACGCTATTATTTCTTTGTGGCAGATCGGAAGCAGCAAAAAGCCTTGTCTGTTTTAGATGTGATTGATGCCAAACAACAAACCCGTATGAATACTTTTGTACAGCAGGCCTATCAGGATTGGCTCAAAACACAAAGCAGTGACGTGCAAAAAGCAGCACCTGCCAAATTATACTGGGGGCAGGCAGATTGGTTTTTTGATGATCAGGGCTTAGGATTGCATTATCGCACCCATGAAATTGTCAAAGATGGCACGCAGTTAGATATTTACCTAAGCAAAGCACAAACACAACAAGTTTTAAAAGCAGACATCTATCCATCTATGTTTTAGTAGGTGAGTACGGTGACAAGCAAAAATAGATGAAATCAAGGTTGGATCCATGTTGAAAAATAAAAGTATTTTGGCGATCAGTATTTTAATTACAACGCTAGGGATTACTGCATGTCAGCCAAAGAAAACCGAACCAGAAACAGTCGAGCCAGAGCAGACGCAGGCGGAACAACAAAGCTTAAAACTGGTCGGGGATACTGAAAAACTGAATTTGTCGTTGCCTAAATGTGAAGGGAATAACTGCCCTGAAATTTCAATTGAGCGTTTGAATAGTAATCAGGCCTTTATCGACCATTTTATTGATCAGAAAATTATTCAAGAATTGGCACAAATTTTAGAAATTGCACCACAGCAGGCGGCTTCTGAGGCTATAGCAGTTGAGAATGCAGCCAGTGAAAATACAGCAGCCAGTGCTGCAGATGCACCTGCCAGCAACCCCACTGCAGCAGCCATTGCACAAGTGGAAACTTTGGCGCAAAAATTAGAAAAACAAACTGTGCCTTATGTGCAAAGCTTTTTGGTACTTGATCAGGAACTGAAAGCTTTAAGCTCAAATCATAAAATCAGTTTGATGATTAAGCCTAAAATTTTGAATGCAGATCAGCCTTTGGCAACCGTGGTACTGAATAGCAGTAGTTATTTGGGAGGAGCGCATGGTGCATCGGCACAGCAATACTATAATTTTGATTTAGAACAGAAAAAATTAGTATTGTTAAATGACATTCTGTTAGAGAAGCAGCGTCCACAATTGGAGCGCAAAGCCTACGAAGCGTTTAAACAATGGGTCATCGCATCTGAACTTTCCACCAATGTGCAAGAATATGAACAAGCGTGGAAATTTAAGCTGTCGGAAAATTACTATTTAGGTCAACAGGGTTTAATTCTGCAATACGCAGAATATGAAATAGGCCCTTATGTCGTTGGTTTACCGCGTTTAACCATTCCGTATGCAGAACTGCAGGGGATTTTAAAAGCTGCGTATTTGCCTGTAACAGAAGCAGCCTCTGAAGCAACCGCAAAATCTGCCGAAGCCAGTGCAGTAAACACAACCAAAGCGAAATCTTAATATGAGCATTGCGCTGTTTGATACGCATACCCATTTTGATGTACCTGATTTTGACTCAGATCGGGAGCAATTGGCGTATGCGGCCAAGGCAGCGGGGGTAGAACATTTAGTACTGATCGGTTTTGTGCAATCACGCTTTCAGGATTTGATTGCAACCCAGCAGTATTTGAATCAACTTGATCAGGCGCCACGTAGTCATTTGGCGCCTGGACTGCATCCCTTTTATATCGAACAGCATCAGCGTCAGCATTTACACGATTTGGAGCAAATTTTACAACAGCAGCATTGCGTTGCTGTGGGCGAAATTGGTTTAGATACTTTTTTAGCTGAACATAAACAAGCTGAGGCATTTCAAAAACAGCAAGATTTTTTTACAGCCCAATTGGAAATTGCCTGTCATTGGCAAAAGCCTGTATTGCTACATATCCGTAAAGCGCATGCCGATGTATTAAAAATTTTAAAACAACAGCAGTTTCAACTTGGCGGCATCGCCCATGCTTTTAGTGGTGGGGTAGAAGAGGCCAAAGCACTGATCAAGCTAGGTTTTAAAATTGGTGTGACAGGGCAGATCACCAACCCTAATGCAAAAAAACTGCGTCGTGTTGTACAAGAAATTGGTGTTGAAAATTTGGTTTTGGAAACCGACTGTCCCGACATGACGCCATTATGTTGCCAAACCGATACTCAAACCCGTACCCGCAATACGCCTGCCAACTTGATCTATGTGCTTGAAGGTTTGGCGGCTTGTTTGAATATCTCGCCGCAAACGCTGGCTGAACAGCTTTGGCAAAATACATTTCGGGTTTTAGATGTGCGCGAAACAACACCCAAGCCCTGAAACACAGTAAAATGCCTCTACCTTGAAACTATATTTGATGAGCGCATGACTGACCTTCTTCAAGATGACGAATATGAACGCCGTTTTGCAGGCGTTGCCAAAATTTATGGTGACAGTGCATTTCAACATTATGCGCATAGTCATGTGATGGTCATTGGTGTTGGCGGGGTTGGTTCTTGGGCGGTCGAGGCCTTAGCACGTACAGGCATAGGTGAGCTGACTTTGGTCGATATGGATGTGGTTGCAGCATCGAACATTAACCGTCAGTTACCTGCCATGAGTGCGACCTTAGGACATGAAAAAATTAATGTGATGGCTGAGCGCTGTCGTTCGATTAATCCACGCATCAAAATTAATTTGGTGGATGATTACTTAAGCCCAGATAACGTCAAAGCGTTATTGGCAACAGCCCCTGACTTGGTGCTAGATTGCATTGATGATGTTAAAGCTAAACTGGCGTTGATGTTGTATTGCCGTTTTAACAAGATTCCGCTCATTGTATCGGGTGGTGCAGGCGGGAAGCTTGATCCACTTAAAATTCGGGTGGCAGATTTATCTAAAACCGAACAAGACCCAATGCTGGCTAAATTGCGAGCTCAATTACGGAGCAAAGGCATTTGTAAAAAGCCAAAAGAAAAGTTTGGTATTACCTGCGTGTATTCTATAGACAATCCATTTTCTAGCGCAGATGTTTGCCCAAGTGCAGGCTTACGTTGCGGTGGTTATGGTTCGGCTGTGGTGGTTACGTCCAGTTTTGCAATGGTGGCTGTGGCTGAAGTGCTGAAAAAACTGGATGCACTGCACAGCAAGAAATAGGCAGAACACCTGCCATGCTGAGTATATCTAGCATGGTCTTTTACGACGATATTCTGCTAAAAGTATGAATTGAAATTTATTCTGCCTGAAGCGACTGCTGCTCTTTTAAATAGGCTTCTGTACGTTGCATGGCCGCCTGAATATTGGCTAGCGCATTTTCCACATCGGCAAAGGTTTTGGCGTTGCCACCACTTAGTGCCTGACGCCATTTACGTGCACCTGGCAGGTTTTGGAATAAACCTAAAATATGGCGGGTAATGACAGAAAGTGGTGCACCTTGTTGTAGACGTTGTTCAATATACGGCAACATGCGCTGCATAATTTCAAAACGGTTAGGTAATTCTAGCCCCCATAATTGCCCAAGCTCTGCCAGTAAATAAGGGTTGTGATAGGCTTCACGACCAATCATCACCCCATCGACATGCTTGAGGTGTTGTTGGGTTTCGGCAAACGTTTTAATTCCACCATTAATTTCAATTAACAATTCGGGGCGGTCTTGTTTTAGGCGATACACATCCTCATAACGCAGAGGCGGAACTTCGCGGTTTTCTTTAGGCGATAAACCTTGTAATAAGGCAATTCGGGCATGCACGATAAAGTTATTGCAACCTGTTTGAGCCACAGTATCCACAAAATGCAGCATCTCTGCATAAGAGTGCATGTCATCAATCCCGATGCGATGTTTTACGGTCACAGGAATATCAACCGATTGACGCATGGCGGCAATACACTCTGCAACCAAGTCTGGTTCTGCCATTAAACACGCACCAATTTTATTGTTTTGTACTCGATCACTTGGGCAGCCAACATTCAGGTTGATTTCATCATAACCCCAGTCTTGTGCCATTTTACTGCAGGTCGCAAGGTCTTTCGGATTTGAACCGCCCAACTGTAAGACAATAGGATGTTCTTCCTTACTGTAATCTAAATGGCGCTTGGCATCACCAAATAAAATCGCGCCTGTGGTCACCATTTCAGTATACAGAATGATATTGGGGTTAAATAAACGTGCAAAAAAACGGTAATCGCGGGTAGTCCAATCCATCATCGGTGCCACGGAAATACGAGGTTTTATTGAGTTATCAATAAGTTGTCGATTTTTCAGGGATTTATCTACATTTTGCATATTGCATTTACTCGCATTTTTACTCATATTCCCCCATATTTCAGTATTTCGGTGCACCGTATTTGCACCGTGAAATGGGTTTTGGGTCAGGGTGCAAATTTATGGGTACAGTTACAGAAAGAGTTCTGTCCACTGGTGTGAAAAAATACAGGGCGCAGGTGCGCGTGAAGCGACAAGGGCAGCCGAATTTTACAGAGTCTAAGACGTTTAGTAAAAGGTCATTGGCTGAAGCATGGATCAAAAAGCGAGAATATGAACTTGAACTGAATCCTGAACTGATGATTTCTGCAAATATTTCAAAGGGCATGACCTTAGCTGCTGCTTTAGAGAAATATTTAAACGAAGTTGAAGGTTTTGGGCGATCAAAACGCATGGGACTGCGTTTTTTAACGCATTGGCCAATCGGACAGGTCAAAATTTCAGATTTAACCAGGAAAGATTTCACTGATCATACTTATTTAAGGCGCAATGGTTATCCAGCGATAGGTGCAAATCCGATTGAATCAAGTACTGCACTGCAAGATTTGCAATATTTAAAGGTGGTTTTGACCCATGCCGATTTGGTTTGGGGCGAAAAAGTGAATCTTTTTGAGCTGGAACAGGCGATGAAGGGTCTACGAAATGCACGTGTGATCACCAAATCCAAGAAACGTGACCGTTTGCCGACATCAAATGAGCTGCAATTACTGACCAATTATTTTTATAGGCGTTGGAAAACCAGTAAAACGTCAATGCCTTTGCATCTGATTATGTGGTTGGCCATTTATACCTGCAGGCGTGAAGATGAATTGACACGACTTTTTTTGAATCAATTTGATCAGAACCACAATGAATGGAAAGTTTTTGATTTAAAAAATCCGAATGGCAGTGCCGGCAATCATAAAAGTTTTAAGGTGACTGAACAGGCTGAACGTGTCATCAAAGAATTAATGAAGCCTGATGTGCGTGATCAAATGCTTCGTTTAGATTCTGCAGATCCGTCGGTGTTGTTGCCGTTGAATGCAAAATCATTTGCATCACGCTGGCGTGAAGCGATCAAGATGACAGGGATTGAAGATTTACGTTTTCATGATTTGCGTCATGAAGGCATTACCCGATTGGCTGAAGATGGTTTGACTATTCCCCAGCTGCAGCAGATCAGTTTGCATGAATCATGGGAAAGTCTAAGACGTTATGTGAATTTGAAAAGCCGTCGTGATCGATTGGATTTTGTGGAAGCCATGAAAGTGGCCAAAGAAAAAGCCCTCATTTGAGGGCTTTTTTCTTAGTCGTGTTTGGTATACATGCTTTTACCAATTACTTGTATTAATTGTTTCTCAAGAAGGTTCAGTCGTCTGTTTACTTCTTCAGCCTTTGCTTTTTTTTCATCTTCAGAATATCGATCACCAATAAGTTCACATACACGAATTCGCGTGTGTTTTATTTCATCTACAATATCACTTAAAGTCATTAAATATTCTCCATTTTAAGTTTAAGGCACGATTAGGCGTGCATGTTTATCCAATCTTGTTGTGAAATTTGACTTTGCTTATTCAGCCAAATTGCCACGTCTGTAATGTTCACCATGTAAGGGGCTTTATTTGAATCTTCTGCCTTGAACGTTGGGAATGGCAGGTCTTGAACGGCTGCACGCTTCTTGGCTGTTTCAATTTTAAGATGCGGTAAAAAGTCCTTTACAATCACCTCCAGTGGAACCACTGGAGACTGATACTTCATGGCCAATAAGAAACTTGAATCAAATTGATTCAATGCAGCGTTCATTTATGTTTGTTCCTCAGTAGCTGAATAATGTTTTGAATCAATTGGCACATAATCTTCAATATCTTCATCCCAGATGGATAGATCAGCTTTACAGCAAGGTGATACATAGATCATCACAAAACTTTCAGTACCTTCACCTGTCTGCATGTTCACCATCCCCCAATAAACATTTTTATAGTGCAACGGTTTTACTGCATTACCTGAACCACATTGATCACATAAAAAACATTGGGTTTCTGTCAATTCAGGTAATGTCATTAATTCTTTTTGAGCACGGAAAGGATTAAAGCCTTCAAATTCATCATCAAAATCAAAATCGTCATCAAACATTATAATTTCCCCTTAAACCGCATTTGCCTGTGATGCTGAATCCAGCATCTGTAAATTTTCTGCACGAATTTCTGTGCTGTAACGTTCCTGACCGTTTTGATCGTTCCATTTACGTGTACGAAGTGAACCTTCGATATAAACTTTTGAGCCTTTTTTTAAGTACTGCTGGGCAATTTCACCCAAACGGTTGTTAGCTACAATACGGTGCCATTCGGTTTGTTCAATCCAATCACCAGTTTGTTTGTTCTGCCATTTTTCAGATGTTGCGATGGAAAATTGACAAACTGAACCACCATTTGGAAAGGTTTTGCTTTCAGGGTTGGCACCCAGCGTGCCGACCAGAATGACTTTATTTACGCCACGCATGAAGCTGCTCCTTCAATTTTTGCAAAATGACTGAAATGTGCTGTGAAACATTTCTGATTGTTGGTGAATGGGATCTTTGGATCTTCGATATGGCAGACATACAGCTGATCTGTACCGACGATCTGCTTCACTTCAAAACGCTGATGACTGCTGACAATAAATTTGTAGCGTGCAAATTCATTAGGGATCCACACTGTTTCACCGATTTTAAAATCATGAACTGTATTGATTTCAGGATCCGTGAACGGTAGGGCATCATCAAAGTCGAGTTCAGCAGTTTCAAGGCCACCTGGCTGTGCTTTGCCAGTATCAACAATATTTTTCATTTCGTTGATCAAGATGCATGCTTCAGTTGGCATGTGCTGAACGCAATGATGCTGATTTAAAATGCTGTGCAAGCGAAGTACACGTGCTGACAGTTCTTGATGTTCAGCGATCATGGTGTAATAGCTTTGATCTTGAGTTTGAGCGTTCATGCTTTTTGCTCCAGTATTTCTTTGACTGCGATTTCAATCAATTGTTGCAGTCGATCATAAGTGACCATGCTTTCGATTTTCTCAGTCAACTTTGCGTTGATCTCAAATTGTTCTAGTAGAGATTTTTCCGCTTGTGCTTTAATTTCCAGCTCAATGGCATTTGCGAAGTCATAAACATATGCGTTTAAATCAATATCCCCACTTGCTTGCTCTTTAAGCTTGAATCCATTAGCTAAAGCTAATTCTTTAATCTTTTGAATATCCATTACTTTTTTGCCCCTAAATTTGGATTGGTGAAGATCCAACACTTCACATTTCGGCTTGCTTTACCTGGTACTTCACGACTTTTATTCACCGCTGCCACGTCATCGGCAGGGAAGCGGTCTGAGTACACCTGTTTATTACTTTCAATGAATTTGTACTTGCGTGAGGTGCGAAGTAATTTCTTCATTTCATTGATTTCAGGCAGCTGCTGATAATTGCGTGCAGCCACTTTGTAAATTTCGTTTAAGTTGATTGCGACGGTTTGAGCATCGGCAGGGTGATGGTTTAAGCCCCATTCTGGTGAACGATTGCCCTGCAGGTATTCGTAAACATCCCAGAATTTTTCCACGTCAGGATGATCACCATTCAACTGTTCAACACGTTCACGCGCCATGTCTTCAAGCATGTCTTGTGCTTCAAGCATGTCTTCCAAGTCGATTGGCAAAACGTGTTTGGTCATTGCTTCAATTAGTGCAGCTACTTGTGCATGACATAAGGCAATACGTGTATGGGTAATGCCAATTTCATGATAGTGATCTTCAATTGCCTGTAGCTTTGATGCATAGGTTTCCAAAATTTTGTCTTCATGACGCAAGCAATGCGTCATGAACGTGCAGGCATCTTCAAGTTCCATGCGATCCAGTTCATCGACAATGCGTTTGGTTTCCA
The DNA here is from genome assembly GCF_013416935.1 of Acinetobacter sp. YH1901141. NCBI lineage: Bacteria > Pseudomonadati > Pseudomonadota > Gammaproteobacteria > Moraxellales > Moraxellaceae > Acinetobacter > Acinetobacter sp. YH1901141. Next base: position 124,407 of record NZ_VPEY01000004.1, read on the forward strand.
GTGACTGTCCTTTGCGGTCAAAGTACAAGTGCAAAGTACGAGTCAAAATTGCTTCTGAAGCCTGAATTGCTGTGTTCTGTGAAATCAGGATGGCACCACGGAACGGTGGTTCATAGGTTTCATTACCTGCAGTCTTTAAACCTTTAGAACGAATTGCACGACCATTGAATGCATCTTTCAATTCATCCCAACTGAATTTTGACTTTTGAACAGCATTGCCGTTCACATCGTTACGGTCGCCTTCGATTAGGACCACTGGCAGGTTTGCGATCTGTGCAAAGTTACGGTACACCGCCACGTTTGTTGATTTGTTTGCATCAAAGCCTTCATAGTCTTTACGACCTGAAAGTTTCCACATCATTTCAATTAAACGTGATTTACCTGCACCTGCTTCACCGACAATTTCCATGAAAGGATATGAGCTGTGCATGGCACGGATTTGTTCAGCAAAATATGAACCCATCCACCATGCAAGCGCGACAATTCCTTTGGCACCACGAACTTTATGGAAGTCATTCCACCATGAAGGATCAAACTGTTTTTTAGGGTTCAATGTGATCGCTGGTGAACTTGCCAGTGTTTTGATTTCCTGACGTTTTACTTTGAAAAAGTCATGCTCATTGATTGGGATGATTTGCCCTTGATGAACAGCGTATTTTTCAAAAATATAAGTCTGGTATTCACGGCTGTAACCAATGTAATCAATAGTTTTGACTTCACGTAAACGTTCGGTTTCACGTTTGATGAATGTCTCCAGCTGCATATCTGTACCTGTCCACATTGCACCAGACATGACCGACATCACACGTGGTTTGAACTTTGAACGTGATGACATTTGATCTGCTGTAAACGTGGTTTTTGCTTCTGACCATGGACTTTGCAATTTGAAGTAGTACCAAGATTCATCGGTAATTTCATTGCGCTGGAAGTACAACGGTTCAATCTGAGCATTACAGATTTCTTTTGCTGCTGAACAGTTCTTCAATGCACTGGCACGGATCTCTTTATCAGTCAGGATCTGACCACCATTTTCAGCTGCTTCAATGTTGCGGTCTTCCAAGTGCTGAACTGCTTTGTTGAATTTGTCATAGTCGAGTTCCCACCAGTACAAACGGAATTTGTGGTTGTAATAGAACGTGTGACGACGACCTTCATAGAAGTTGTAAATTAAAAGACCTGCTTCTTCAGCCGTTTCAGCAATCAGCAATTCACCATAGTGTTTGTACTTTGGGAATTGATCAGGGTTGAGTTTGTCCCACTGGAACAAGTCATTCCAATCGAGTTTTTTTCCTCCATTTGCCGGTGGCTGTGCAGCAGTAGACGACCAACCTTCAGCACGTGAACGTTCATGCCATTTAACTGTATATGCTTTACCTGCTGCATCATTGTCGAATGCCCAGCGTAAACGTGGCTTGTCAATTTTGAGTTCATGACAACGGTCTGCAATTTGTTTTAAGAATGCAGAAGGGTAGTTGACACATGACAGACAAGATATGGCTTTGACACCTGACTGACTCAGTGCAATGGCATCAAAGATCCCTTCAGTGATCCAAACTGCTTCGCCTTTTTCCCCTAGACGGCAAATTTCATCCAATTCATGCACTGACCATGCTTGGCCAGCATTTTTAAAACCATAGTTAAAACGTGCTTTTTTATTGCCAAAACGTTCAGGTCGGTCAATCAGACGTTCCCAATAGTTTTTGTCATCTAACATAAAGCGAACAGTGGCACTTGATTCGCCTGTATTTGAATCTTTATAGAACTGCTGGGTGTATTTACCAATCAAGTTTTTAAGATCAAAACCACGACCTTCAGATAAAAATGCATCTGCTGCAGCATTTGGATTCGCATCAGTTTGTGGATGGTATTCAGACCAGTCTTTGAATAAGTCTTCACAGATATCTTTGACGTGTTCTTCATAACCACATTTGACCAGACGACCACATTTCACGATACGTGGATTGTGGGCATGGGTATAAAGTTCTTTTTTACCGCATTGTGGGCAGACACCTTCACGGAACCATTCGCCACGTGTCTTGAAACTGAACATATTTTCAAGACGGTCAATGATGCGGTGCTTTATCTCTGACATTAATTCACACCTTGATATTTAGTTTCAACGATATGAAGCCAGTCGCATGCATCTATGTAAGTCATGTGGTTCTGGTCATAAATGGCTTCTATGTAGCCTTTGAGTTTGATTGCAGCAATCATGCGTTGATTGCCTTGTTCTTTTTGCATTTCTTGAATACGTTGCAACAATGCTTGGGTACCATTTCGGTTTTTAAGCTGTGTTTTGCGCTTATTCGTTAAATCTTGAAGTGTTATCATCATGTTTACTCTTGCGTGAAATTGTAAACTTCTAAGCATTTTCAGATGCTTAGGTGTTATTTTTCGCAATGAAAAAAGGGTTTTCAGGATCTGCAATTTTTGACAATTCATTTGCAACGGCTTGACGAATCACATTAGAAATAGTCGTGCGGTTTTTAGCTGCATGGATACGCATGTAGTCTTTTTCGGGTTGGGTAAAATGTGCGCCACTCATTTCTGTTCGGTTTTCTTTGACTGTAGACATGTGAGTTACCTTTTTTTAAAGTTTCGATATATCAACAGTGTTAAACTGTTAAAGTGATCATATTACGAAATATCGAAAGATTCAATAGTATTAGAGGTAGAAATGTCGATAAATGATAATTTTTTAGAGCGTGGGGCGCGTTTGAAAGCGGAAAGAAACCGTTTGAAGCTGACTCAACCTGAAATGGCTGAAATTATAGGTAAAGCAGTCGGATCTATAGTCCGTTATGAAAAGCATGGTGATGCCTTGAACCAGGATCAGCTGATTGCTTTGAGTAATGCGGGATTTGATGTCTTTTATATTACGTTTGGTTTAAGAGCTGATACTTTAAGTGAGCCTGAGCATGAAATTGTCACGGCATACCGTAGTCTGGGTGATGATGCCAAGGCTGCTTTTGTCAAAATGGTCAAGGCTTATGTGGCACAGTAATTTCAGGGCAAGCCTAAATCATCTACCCCAACCTTAGTTGGGGTTTTTTAGTGCTTTATATTGCTTTGGCGATCTGAACGACTTGGTGGTGAAGGGTATTGAGGAGAGCGTTTAGTTCTTCGCTTGTGATTTGATGCTGTATTGATAGTTTGGTCAGTACAGAGAGTGTTTGTTCCAAGTTTTGAATTGGAAAGCGTATTTCGTCCAGTATTTCTTCTGCAGTCATGGTGTTATGGCTGTTAATGTCCAGTATTGAGTTCATTGTTCCCCCTGTCTATTTATAGTGGGTTTATTTTGCTAAAAATTGTTTAAATAATACAGTCCTGTGCGACAACTTTTGTCGCACAGGATGGCCGATTTTGTAACTAATTCAAGAGTGGTAGATTTGTTTGGAACAACCAGCATTTGATATTTTTGCTGTGTAATGCGCTGTAAATCTGTCGGTTATTTTGCATAAACACGGGGTTAGGGCTTTGACTTTGCATAAGTATGGCAAAAAGCTGGGGCTTGAGTGGTAAACCTTCTATGCACTGATAAATCTGAGAAATATTAAGTGCCAAGATATTTGGGTTACGACTGTGATTGAGTCTATGTAAGCCATAGCTATTCACACTTGCCCAGAAGTCATTCAACATTTTATTGTTGATAATATTTTTTGTTTCTAAGGATAAACAAGCCACTGGAAGGATGTCACGGCACAGAGTCGCTTTATTATGCCAAATGACTTCAGCATCTTGCATGAAGCCATTCTGGTCATAGTGGATCTGACTCACGGTATAGATAGGACCACCTGACTTGAGTTGCACTACTGCACCAACATGGATACTTTCATTTTGGCCGTGCAAGTTGTAGAGCATGGCTGCCATTTGGTTAAAGGTGTTGATGTAGGCTTCTTTAATTTTTGCGGCAGCTGCTCCAGTAAAACCCATAACCAAAAACATAAAGCCGTCTTTGGTCATTTCGTACATAGGTAATTTACGCCCCGTGCTGTCTAAATATTCACTGAGCGTAAAATTGCGCTCAGTGAAATCAGTTGAACAGTCTAGGCTTTCTAGTTTGCGTAATACATCCTTGTGCTGCTTATTGAAAATATCAGCCACTTTTAAACTGGTGGTTTTAACTTGATGCTCTTGAATAAAAACTGCGTCATCAATATGTGCAATTGCGTTCATGGCTCACACTCCCCAAAACAATAATGAGAAGACGATAGAACATGCTGAAAAGAACACGGTGGTGTCTAAGATGTTTTTAAAAATTTGTTTACGTTTAAGTTTGCACTGGCGTTGTTCATACGCTTGCAGGTCGTAAATAGGGGAGTGTTCACGTACGTTATTTTGAGTGCACGAATGTGCAGAAGCGAAATGTTTCATTGGCTTTTCCTTTTGTGTTCAAGTTTTAAACCTGACACCATCACTTCTCACGGTAATGGTGACAGACTGAACAGGGGTGAGAATACCGCCACAAAAGGAAACGGCCAGCGCGAAGCTGCCCTATCCAGCCTGCCAAAAAAGGCATAGCCGAATTTTACGCAAAAAAACAGCCGCTTGCGCGACTTATTTGCGCCTTTTGTGTTCGTTTCAGGTTCTCACGCCTGACCACAGATTTTGCTGTAGTGTTAAAACTGTAACAGTGTTAAAGTATTAAGGTCAAGTGGCTTTATAAAAATATTTTTGAGGGTGTATAGATGGATTCATGGGTAATCATTTACATCGAACACATATTAAAAAATGCTGAATTGGTAAAAGATAATAGGTATGCCTTTGGGTGGAGTATTTACCTTATTTCTATCCATGATTAAAAATACAGTTTTATATTTAGAGGGTATTTTGTGAAAAGTTTATTATTGGTTTTGAGTTGTTTATTTGTTGTTGGCTGTTCAAGTGAATCAAATACAAGTATTAATTCTGCACAAGTTGAACAAGAAAAAATAGAATTTAATATTCGATCTGATGAAAAGAAACGCGATGTAAAGCGTGTTGTTGAAGTGGATATTGAAAAGCGAATTGATGAAGCCCAAATTAAGAGCCTTGCAGAAGAAATAAAACAAAGTGATCCGAATCAATATGAACGTACTTTCATTGTATTTTTTATCCCTGAAATGGAACAAGCATGGGCAACTGTAAGTTATGATCCTGATTATAAACTTACAATGTTGGGTAGTTCTGAGCAAAGTCACGAAGCATTAAAAGCAAACGATACGGAAATTTCAGGTCAAAAAATTGGTGAATGGAATGCCAATTGGGGTTTTGAATACAAAGAAATATATGAAGAAAAAGACGGAAAGATTTTTAGACATCAAATATTTGCAGATGGTGAGCAGAAGCCAGTCGAAATGCAGATCATTGAGGTTAAGGGTCAGAAGGCTTACCAAGATGCTATCAGTAAAGAACATGGTGAATTCTTTGTCATTAATAAAAATGGTGACTTAGAGTATTGGAGCGAAAACGGAAATTATTATACAGCTAAGAAAATAAGCGAATAAAAAAGCCCCGAAAGGGGCTTAATTATTGGAGCTGAAAACGTGTCACGCCACGTACAGCATATTGAATATTTTGCTGTCATCCTTTTGTTATTATAACCGTTTTTTTAAAACCATCCTACTGTATGTAGGAATAATAAAGCACTGCCGATCACACCCAGCATAGCACCGACTAAAAAAGGATAGAGCCACATATTTTTATCCTTTACGCTTGGCTTGGGTTTGAATAAATGCACAGCTTGGTTTGTTATTTTGCTGAATTAAGCTTTCAATGCGTTTGGTATAACGGTCGAACAAGTACCAAATGATGACTACCACGGCAGCCAATAGGTTTACAACAATTAAAATCAGTGCAGTTTGTTGGTCCATTTTTATTTTTCCTTTGCTTATTCATCTTGTGATGTGCATTCAGGGCAGGGACATTCAATTGGATCTGATGTATCAGCGATAACGATTGGCATAACGTTCTTCTAAACTTTTACATTCAATACATAAGGTCACAGCACCCAGCTTTTGGCGTTCTGCTGGAATGTCATTGCCACACTCGAAACACTCGGTCAGTGATGGTGCGCTGTAATCACGTGGTTTTACTTTGACTTGGTTTAGTTGGTTTTCTTGTGCGCGGTCAATTGGGTCAGACACATGCCACCTCTTTATGTTGTTTTGCTGCGGATTTTGGAAGATGAATGTTAGGATTCGGCATTGCAGATGGGGAAAGTTCAGCATCCCATGTCAGGAAGCCTTGAGCAGTAAAGCCACAATGTAAGTTGGTGCATTGACCGTATAACCGTTTTAAAAGTGGATCGACTTGTTCACTTGAACGGATCCAAAGAGATTCGCCGCAATGAGGGCATTTATTACTTATCGTACGTCCTGGTTTAGACATTTTTGCTGCCTCTGCTGAATAAATAATATCCAACAAATATACAACAAAATTACGTTATATCTAAAGTTTCTATTGTAAAAGTTATTAAATATCGTTATCTTGTTTTTACCCATTTCATCCTGACTCCACCCCAAAGTCAGGATTTTTTTGTCCTATTTTTTGGCTTTGTCTATTTTTTCTTGTTCAAGTTTTACGGCATTATTCGCGTTCTTTTTTGATTTGTAGACGTAGGTCAACTTTAATGGCTTGCTTTGATCACCTGAAGTGATTTTGACTGACTTGCGACCTTCGCTGTAATAGGCAATGACACCGGTATAATCTGCATAATTTTTACCAGTACGCTTTTTACTTTTGGACTGTTCATTTTCTTCTTCGGTTTTTTCTTCATTGCCTTCAAACAAGGTCGATACATCATCGGCATCTGGAAGCTGAACTTCTAATTCAACTGAGGTGGTGAAGCCACTGTCATTGAGTGAATGGGTGACATTGGTCCCTAGCCACACAATTTCGTCAATTTCAGGTTTTAAGCCAATGAATTCAAATTCCTGTTCAGGGATTAAGGTTGGATCACCTAATGCCAAGGTATATGTCAGTTTTTGGGCAGTACGTTTGCAACGATTGTATTCCGCATTTGCTGCCAGTTCAGCGGTGGTTTTATCCCGATGCACATAGCGGATCTCTTTCATGTTGTCTTCACTGTCACCGACCACCACATGCAATTTCTTGGCTTTGTTTTCGGTGTAGTAATAGGCTTTGACACCTGTGATATTGTCCGTACCTGTGCCATTGGTGTAATTGTGCTGATCGCCTTTGTTCCTGGTGATTTGCACACGCGGCAAAGCTAAGCCTGAAACGGTTTGACTTGCGCCACGTGGTAATAAAATCAAATGGCCATTCTTCACTGTGGCAATTGCGTCATTTTCATCGGCAATACGTGTAATGAGATTTGCATCAGATTCATTCTGGGCAATGTACTTGACCTTTTTAGATGCGAATTTTTCATGAACAATGACTTTCAGTTCATATTCAGCACCGACCTTTTTAAATATGTCTTGAATGGTTTTGTCGCTCCAGCTGCGTTCACGCTTCTGTTTTAAACCTTCTGATACGTCATTGGCCATGGCAGAAATACTAAGTACATCTGGTGCGCCACGATGGGATGTGGAATCGACTTTGTATTTGCCTTTGTCGAATAAACCGGTATTGGACCAACCTAACCAGACCTGAATGATGGCACCTTTGGGTGGAATACTGAGCATGCCATCTGCATCATTCAGTTCGATGTCCACTGAATCCACCACAAGCCCACGATTGTCTTTAATACTCAGTGACATTAAACGTGAAGCCATAAGGGATGAAATATCGACACCATCGACTTCAACTCGAAAAATGGGGTAAGGATATTCTGTCATTTTTTCAAAAGAATTTAATGCCGTACCAACGACGTTCATGACTTTATTCAGCATTAGAGAATCCTATTTAGTGCGCCAACACCCATGCCGATCAGGGTGCCTAATAAGGTCGGTTGCCAATCGCGTACAATGGTCAGTTTTAAAGTAAATTCAGTTTTTCGCGCTGCACCATCTTTAAAGAAATAGGTTTTGGTTTCATCTAAATCATTAATGATGACTAAGCCATAAATTTTGCCTGTGCCTTCAATTAGGGTATATGCCTTGCCTGTATCCCCCATTTGTCTGAGGGTGTCCAATGTGGCGCGACTTCCTGTCAATTCGTGGTAAATCACACCTTTGAGTGTAATGACATCTTCACCTTTACCAATAAATTGATAGGCAGGGGAGTCCCCGACACGGCTATTGGAAGGATGTCGCCAATTGGTGACACGTTGCAGTTCTTGATATGACGCTGTTCGTAATGAAAAGACAAACAAGCCTAGAGCCATCATCATGTTGTGTATTACTCCGAATCTGTCAGGAATTTACGTCGTGCGTTTTGTTCTTCTAGCGCGACACGTCGAAGTTCTTGACGCATTGCTTCAGCTGTTCCTTTGACCACGGATCCATCTTTGACATGAATATGCACTTCAATGGTGTCTTGGCTGACAAAGGAACGTGGATTATTGCGACCAACATTGATGGGTTTGACTGGCTTAGTTTGGGCAGCAGTGTTGACCACACCTTGTGTGGCGGTGGATGTTGCTGCAATCGGTAATCCATTTGCATTCGCAATACCGTTTGCCATACCTTGCATGGTGTAGTCACCAATTCCCATGAATACGCGTGACGGTGAATGAATGCCTAGAATGCCACGGGCTTTATCAATCACGCCACTTACAGCACCAGTAATGGCATCTTTGACGGCATTGACTTTGGATAAAATACCGTTCTTGAGTCCTTCTAAAATCATGGCACCAAAGCCGGTAAACTTAGCTGGAAGATCCACACCGAACCATGACAGTACTTTGGCAAAGGCTGAATAGAACAGTCCGATTGGACTCCAATTAATGATCAGTGCTGAAATTCCGGTGATACCACCACTGAATGCCGTCTTGATGGTGTTCCAAATGCCGACAAAGAATGCTGATATAGGTGCCCAATTTTTGTAAATCAGCAATGCAGCACCAGCAATGGCAAGGACAATCCATGTAATTGGGTTGGTCAGTAACGCCATGCTCATACCTTTGGCCGCCAGTGCTACTAGACCAAATGCACGACCAACCATCATCATTGGTCCAAAGATGGCAATTGCACCAATGGATAGGGCAGATAACCCCCCAACAATGGCAATAGCACCGACTGCAATTTTTGTTAGTGAACTGGATAAGGCTGGATTCGCTTGTGCCCAAGTCTGTACGGATTTTATTACACCAGTAAATTTCTCGGTAATACTGTTAACACCTGGTAATAGTTGATTGCCGATGGTAATTCCCAGTGCTGCCATTGCACTTTTTGCAAGAATAATATTATTGGCAGTGGTTTCTGCTCGTGCAGCATATTCTTTTTCCATACTGCCAGCGTACTTTTGCTTATCTGCAACTTTCCCTAAATTGTCTTCAAGGGCTTTCATGTTGGTCAACAAAGGTGCGATAGATCCAAGTGACTCAGAGCCAAATAATTCTTTTAACATGGCAGCTTGTTTGTATTTATCCATTTCTGAAATGGCTTTCAATACAGATAATGTGGTTCCTTCAGCATCCTTCTGCATGCCTTCAGCTACCTTTTTCGCATCCATACCTAATTCAATATAAGCATTTTGCTGTCCCTTTGTGGCAGACTCACCTGCAACCAAGGCAAGCATCATATTTTTAATACCTGTAGCAGCCACTTCTTCAGCTACGCCCATGCCACGAATTGTTGCCCCTAATGCGGCAATAGATCCAGAAGCAAAGCCACCGACTTCACCTAATGGACCAATACGTTGCACAATATCCATGATGCCTTTAGCCGCGGCAGGGGTATTGTTGCCTAGGTAGTTAATTTTATCCGCTAATGTTGTTACTTCAGATTGTGACATTTTGAATGCTGTACGCATTTCTGCCATTGCCTGTCCTGATTCTTCGGCTGTAATGTCGAAAGCTACACCCATTTTCACAGCTGTTTCGGCAAACTGAGTCAATTCATTTTTTGCAATACCAGATTGTCCACCTGCTGCATAAATAGCTGCAATATCTTTGGCGGCCATTGGCAATCGTGTACTCATGTTGATGATATCTTTTTCCATTTGCTTAAACTGCTGTGGGGTATCAAAGTCAACCACCTTTTTTACATCAGCCATGGCAGATTCAAAATCAATAGAAAGTTTAACTGGTACTGCTAAAGCAGCTGCACCAGCACCAGCGATCATGAGTCCTTTTTTTGCCATTTCATTGGCTTTGCCCATACGTTCTTGCATTTTTTCGTATTTCTTTTGGGCTTCGGTATGTTTGCCTAAGGCTTCTTTTTGTTTGTTTAACTCCATGGTGGTCAAATGAATCTTATTTTTTAGATCTGATTCGCTTTGACCTAAATCATCCATTTTTATGCCTGCAACATTAAGGTCACGGACAACGCCTGTAATTTCTGCTGATTTACTTTTTAATGCACTTTCTGTACGACGTATTCCTACTTCAAGATTTTTTAGTTTTTTTGCTTGGTCATCACTTAACTGTCCAAGCTTACTCTGTTCTTTTAAAAGCTTATGTTCACTACGGTATTTAGCTAAAGTATCTGATGTTTTAGCAATACTTGACTGAAGGCCGCGAAAGCTGTCAACTTTACGTTGCTGTGCTTCCAGATCCTTCAGCTCGCTATTGGTTTTTTTGAGCGCGTCAGCCATTGTTTTAGAGCCACCAATGATTGTTTTGATGGGGCCAGTTACTTGGTCATATGCTTTAAACATGACTTCTAATTTTAATTTTGACATTGGTGGACTCTTTTATACAGTGGTTTGGTGACGCTTTAGCGCATGGTGATGCCATTTACTTAATTCGATGATGTCCATGTCATCGTATGCGCTGGGTGGCCAATGAAAGATGCAAGCAATATTGGCAATCGCTTCATCTACATCATCGACCAGTTTTATTGCTGTTCCTCTTTGATCGCTTTCTGCAGATCCTTCGGGTACAAAAAAGTGACCAAGTGACCTCCAAGCTGTGCAAAGTCCACTGGATCTAGTTCAAGCACTTGCTGTGGTGTTAATGCAGGTGTGGTCACACGTGGTAAAACTTTGATTAATGCGTTTACATCATGCTGATAGATGGCTTGTAAACTGACACCACTTAATGCTTTGACATTTGGTTTGCGGATGGTGATTTCAGTAATGGTATTGCCACCAAATTGAATTGGTTGTTCAAGCTGAACGGTTTCTTGGTTCGGGTTTTGAATCAGTTGCTGATTTAATTCTTGATCTTGAGTATTCATGTCGCATTCCTAAAATAGATTTGAATCAAAAAAACCTTGCACAGAACGAATCCATGCAAGGGCAGGAAAACTTATAATCCGATAGCTTTACGTTGTGCTTCGAGACGGTCTTTGCCATCTACAACTTCTTTGAAGCCAAGCACGTCAATTTCGATTTCAACTTTGCCGTTGACTGTGAGTTTGTAATAAGCACAGTTGGTCACGACTTTATGTTCAGTGTCTTCACCTGGTTCAGAGTCACCGCCATCAATTTCTTCATGGCGACCACGAACCACAACTTCCACTGAATCCACTTCGCCTGTGTCATCACGTTGATAAGCACCAGCGAAACGCATATACACACCGTCGACTTTTTCCATACCGAACTGACGCAAGGTGAGCAGGTCTAAGCCACCAAACGTGGATTCAAGCACTAAGCCGTCATCGCCCATGCCCATGTCGACCTTGATCGGTGCGTTCATACCACCACCGCGATAGTCTTCCATCTTGCGTGTGAGCTTTGGCAATACGACCGTTTTAATTTCACCTAAGTAACTTTGACCTTCGTTAAATAGGTTCATATTTTTGAGTTTACGAGGAAGGCTCATTCTTCAGCTCCTATGCAGTGATCGTTGAAGCGAATTCAGCCAAATAGCTGTCTGTAATACGCTGACGGAAGGTGAGGTCTTCAAGCGGTGGCACAGGTGTATAGTCATAATCGATATACAATTTTCCTGCTTTGAGCGTGTCTTTTGAGTTCAGCTCTGGGTCATACCAGGCATCACCACCCATCAGATAGCCTAGGCGTGTCCATTCACGTTGTTTGGCTTTAATGCCTTCCAACATGTCGTTGACCAATGAACCGTGCATTGGTTTATCAATGGCCCACATGTGTGCTTCTGCAATCGTGTCAGCCATGATCTGTGCTGTACGTGTGTAGTTTTCGAAAGCAAAGAGTGGATCGTCTGAACATGTGCGCGAACCCCAGAAACGGAAGCCGTCATGCTGAATCAGAGTGGTGATTTCGTTGCTGTTGAGATAGCCAGCATCGGTTGCAGGATCTTGAAGGTCCCAAGTCACATCGGCATCGATACCAGTTACACCGTTGACAGCAACGTTTGACAGGGTTTTATGCCAACCGATTTCGTTGTCGATCTTGGCACGTAAGCCCATCGCCACTGCAACTGCAGGTACAGTTTCGGTTTGTGCTGTATCGACATTGAATGCCACAAAATTTGGCCAAATCACCATGAGTTCACGCGCTGAAATCGCATCACGATAGGCAACGACTTCTTCTTTGGTTTCACATCCCCAAGCATAGACATAGGCAAAGGCACGAAGTTTTTTTGCAATGGTTGCAAGTTCAGTGGCAACAGATTGGGTGTCCAGACCAGGTGCGCCAATGATGCGTGGCTGTACGCCTAGTTTCGATTTTGCGGTCAGCAATGCTTTTGCACCGGTATATTTACCAGTGGCATCTACGGTACCAATGACGTTTGCTGTTTGTGCTGCTTCATCTTCAGCAGCTGCAACACGTACCACGACGCAGATTGAATTGGCTTGGTTGGCCATGGCTTGCAGTGCTGTTTTTAGTGTGCCGTTGGTACCGGCTTTTGCAACTGCAGCTTGGGTGTTGGTAATGAGCACTGGCGTATTCAATGGGAAAACGGTTGCATCTGCATCTTCTGCAGTGGCAATGAGTCCTTGAACAGCAGTGGCAATGGTTCGGATCGGACGTGTACCTTCGTTGATTTCAACGACACGTAGTCCGTGGTGGTATGAATCTGCCATAAAAAAAGCCTGTTTATTGAGGTTTTATTTCAACAAACAGGCTTGCATGGGTCCGAATAAAGCCCAAGTGTATGGGCTTGTATTAAGTGGGTTTTACAATGTTAATGCTTCAGACCACATCGCATCCACTTGCTCATCTGTCCAGTTGAGCAGCTTCGACATTTCTGTAACAGTTGGACTTAATCGCTCAATATCAGAAACTGTGTCATATTCGATCTTAAAACGCGGATTTGCTTCAATCGCTTGCATCACTTGATCATACATATTGTGATCAAAAAGATATAAAGCAAACTGACGTTTTGAAAGCTTTGATAGTGACTGACGTTTTAAAAGTGCTTTTTCTTCATCACTTAGATAGTTTTGCGGATTGATATGACGATCAATTTCATCTTGTGTCATTGCAATAAATTCATCAGTGATTAGATGATCTTGTGAGTTGTCTGATTCAAATGCCCACACTCTATTGTCTTTTTTAAAATATTTCATTCTTCAGCTCCAAGTTCAATTACATATTCAATTTCTTTAAAAAGAGCTTCGAATCTATACGAAGAACCAGGTGGCACAAATGCACTAACACTTAAACCTGTTGCTATTGAGCTTGCAACATCATTCGAGTCAAAAAGTTTATCATCAACATAAATCGATATTTTATTTGATGATGTCGTTGAGTGTTTACTCTTAACTTTAACAAAAATCATTTGTTTTTCATTGTTTGTATATTCAACATTTTTAAATCTAAATGCTGTAACGTCTCTAATTTTTTGTTTATAACCGAAAATAGGTAAATCAATATCTTTCGTAGCATCAAACTCCACGCCATTAATTTTACGTGCTGTTTCTAACTTTGAAGCACTCACAGCATTGTCATTCTTACCGAGTTTATTGTCTTGCAAATTCTTTGCTTGCTTTGCTGAAACTGGCTTGGTTGCGTCATCTGTTTCTACATCATCAACAATTTCAGAACGCGGAATATAATGCTCATCAGTCCATGCTTGAGATGCATAAATTAACGATTCATCTAACATGATTTCAACAACAGAACCATCAGTTACATTTTGCGTAAATCTAAGTCGATATTCACTCACACCGCTTGGGTCTGCAACTTTTTCAAATGGAGCATGTGAACCATGTGAAATCAACTTTCCATTCGCGATAATGCCCATTTCACGAATTGTAAAACCACCAACACCAGATGGAATAATAGTTTCAATCACAATCCAATTCGCATTTGTTGCATGTCGCTCATATTTAGTGACAGCTTGACGATGAACTTCACGAACTAAAGATGTCCGTGCTTTGTTCGGTGTAGGTACTGATCCATTACCATCACCGAATGCAACATGTGTAATATTTAATTTCGTATTTGTGGCAATAGCATTTGCAATTTCTGCATCACCTAAATTTGTTGTGACATTATAATATTCAGCCATTTATGCCCTCGGCTCACTTGTATACGTCAGTGCTGTTTGATGCACAATAAGGTTGCGTGTCGTTAAAATTGGGTTAATTGTTACGGTAAGGTTTGCTAAATGCCGTGATGCTGCTTTAGATTCAGACACTAATCTATTTATTTCACTGTAGGTTTCAGCATTTAAACTTTTGCCAATAACGTTCAGCTCTAAATTAAAAGTACCTGGTACTAAATTAGGCTCTGCCTTAAACCATTCAATTAAAGTCACTTCATAACCAAATGGCTCTAGTGCTCGCTTAATCGATGCAGGTGTACCTTTAATCTTGTGTTGCTCTTTAGATGACTTAATGACTTGGCGTTTGAGTAATTCTTGCCAACTGTCATCCCAATAATCTACAGATTTTTGATATGCCAAAAACGGGAGAAATGCAGACGGTACATTATCAAAATTTTTTACAATACGAATTGATGGTAAATCAAATGTGTCACAATTTACTTCTGTGAGTTTTTTTTCAAGATCTGTTGCGTTCGGAGGGAGTAAACTTTTCAAATGACACCCCCACTTGTAATACTTCTAGAAGTGCAAAATGGGTGGTGATAGCTGTCTATAATGATGTCAGTACTCGGAGATATAATTTCTACGCGTTCAATTCCATCTACATGTAAAGCTGCATAAATCGCAGATAAATAAATACTATCTCCATTTTTTTTAGCGTTCTTGATGTAATTATCTAAACGAATATTAGCTGCTTCAAGAAGCAATGTGTCTTCTGCATTTTTCCACATATAAAGGATAGCTTCGACTTGATAATTGACAGCAGTACTCGACGTTACAGTTGGGCGATCACCAACAGGGCGAATAGTGTCTGGATTCAAAGCTGTCTGAACAATATCGATCAGTTCTTGTGATGCTTCACCATTCACACTGTCAGATTGAGTGATGATAATGTCTAAATAACAAGGTGTTTCTTCATCAGACTTCACTTTGATATTTTCGACACGGCCATCGGCAGAAAGTGCAAAGTAACGATATGCATTGGTCGAACCTGCAGTATTCATTCCATCATAAGATAATAAACAGCGTTCTTTTAAACGTTCATCTGATTCATATACGGCTGGTAATGGTGGAGTGACGGATAAGTCTTCAGGCGTAATGATCTGACGGACAAGACCATATTCAGTCAAAGCTAAGTGGTCTAAATCTGGACCTGTAGAAAATGCAATTAATAGTGCACGTGCATCCGTATTGCACTTGTGCTGATAGAGCATTTCTAAATATGCATTTTCTTGAAGAATTTTAACGATTGGATCTGATTCGCGCGAAAGAATAGCACGCCATTGTGCTTGTTCTCCGGCCGGATACAGCCCGATAAACTTTTCTTTTCGGTCATTAAATAGCGTCTCAAAATCCAGCTCTTTGATTAGATTGGGGGCTGGTAATTGAGAAAAGTCGACGATGCTCATGATATTGCCCCGAAGTTAAGTGGAATACTTAAAGATTCATTTTGGTTGCTGTTCACCACAGTTAAACTGAGATCCAAAATAAATTTACCGTGCTCTTGGGGTTCGATTGAAATTGACTCCAAACTGATTCGATTTTCCCATTGGATCAGTGCTGTGGCTGCAGCAGCATAAAGTTGTAAACGTGTGATTTCATTAAATGGGGTATCAATCATTTGCGGTAATAATGAGCCATAGCTTCGACGCATGATTCGTGAACCAATGGGTGTGGTCAAAATATCCTGAATAGATTGACGAATTTGTTCTGCTTCACTCTGCAAACTCAATCCTGTATATCTAGACATCATGGTATAGGCCCTCCAGATGTACCAGATCCTGGTTGAACACCAGAAGTTTTATGGTTCTTCAGGCTGATATTGCCTGCAGAAACATCTGCTTCAGTACTAAATTGACCTGATGAATGACTAGATCCTTGTACTAACTGACTGCCACCAACGGTGTTGTTTCCTGTCATTGCGGTACTACCATTGACTTGTAAATTTCCATTGATAGTCGTATCACCGTTGACAGTGACACCACCATCAGCAGTCAAAACGGCTGTGCCACCTGCAGGTAAAACTGCAGATAAATGATGGGCTGCAATGTCATAGGCAATGACACAGCCATCGGCAAACATACGAATTTTTTTGTTTAGATCGTCAGAGGGTGCAGGGTGGTCATCGTTATAAAATCCATATAAAACGAAGCTGGTTGGACCAATATCACCGCATGGTGAAATAACCACACATTCTTCATTGATCGATGGCATATCCCATGTTGCATCGTCACCAGAACGAATATTTAGGCAACGGATTTCCGGTGTCTCTATATCGCCTAAATTGACGATGACACGTGGAATAGGTTTAGACGGATTGATGGTCTTGACGGTTCCAAATCGAACAATATTTTCAAGACGACGGTTAGCATCTGCATTCATGCAAACACTTTGCGTCAAGGACTAAGCCATTTCAGCTAATGGGGCTTGTATTAAGTGAGTTTTACAATGTTAAAAACTTAAAGATTGATATGTTTTAAGAATGAATCTTCAATCAGTTTTAAATCCTGATCTGTGAAGCCTAAAAGTTCACGTTTTGGATAAACCACACTCGGTGCGCCACGTTCAGCACGATCTTTTAAACCTTCCTGATGTACTTGTGCAATACGTCCAACACGACCCACAAAGCCTATCGCAATGGAATTCGCATTGCTGAGCAATTTTAAATGAGCAGTGTTTTTTAATTTGGTGAACATTTTGCGTTTGATTTTGCCTTTTTGTTCACGTAGGCGTTTGCGCCTTGGAGTGTATGTTGAACCATCAGGATTCTGTTGTGCAGAAATACGTTTGCTCTGATTTTTTCTTAAATCACGTCCAATCTGTTTGGAAAGCTTGGCACGTTCACCCACTGACAACCGTTCCAAGTACGGCTGTAAGTAGGTGGCAAGTTCTTCAACATTGTTCGTCATGGATTTTTACCAGTCGGTGGCATGTCTAATGACCAACCTTGTTTTTCAGTTGTGGTCCATGAAGCAATGACTTCACCAGATGGATCGATGACTTCAAAATCAGTGGCAGGTTCAAATTCTGTGTACTTCGGTTCTTCAGGATGACTGAGTTCTAATTTGCCGTCTGACAACTTTTTCACGACGACACGTTCAGTTAGTGGAATTTGAAAGTTAATGTCATATTTACTGTTATCAATCAGTTCAGCTTCAAAGCTGATGGCTTGTTTGCCTTTCTCATGGTTGGCCATCAATTCAGGCTGATTTTCTGCAATCCACGTGAACAGCACGACACCAATAACATCGACATCACCGGCATAGTCAGTAATGACCAGATCCAAGGTATATGACATTTCAAAACTAAAACCACTGACCATGGTACTGCGAAGCGAACCATTATTGGTAAAGATCAATAAGCGATCCTGATCAGGACTCAGACCAGGAATCGCGTTGAGCAAATATTCTCTTAATTGATTTGGCTTTTTCATGCAGCTTTTGCACTCTTATAGTTTGGATCGAGGCGATTCATCACACGTAAAAACTTAGTGTCATAGCCAAGTTTTTTATAGTTTTTGCCGTTATACAGCGAAAAAACCACGTGCCAATTTTCTTGACGTAACGCATCGATGAGCATCCATTTTTTGTCATCGACTTCACCAGACTTGGTTTCACAATAACGAAGGAATGCTTCAAACTGAAGGCTTTCACTTTGTTCATGCTGTGCCACAAATTCCTGAACAGATGCATAACCAAGTGATTTCCAATTTTCACCCATGAGCTGGAAACGTCCCCACGATGCCGACTGTAATGCACATGATTCATCCAGCTGTTTGGCTTGACTTAAACGTGTGTACTCAGCAGATCCACCGTGATAACCACCTGTTTTGGTATTCACAATATTCGGATGTTTAGCCATAAGTGCATTGGCTTTGGTTTTGCCAAATTTCTGATTCAAATAGAAATACATGCGATGACGTTCAAACAGAATTTTAGGCTTACCATTTGGCAAGTAACCTTCACCCAGCGTTTCAACTTCAGCAATGGCTTTAATCACGATGACAGGCACACCCAAACGTTTGGCACCTGCAACCAAATCACTTTCATTTAAAAGTTTACTGGTGTCTTCACCACGTAGGGCTTTTAGTGTGTAGTCACCGACCAATCCATCGACTTTCAGATTTTTCAGTTTCTGAAATTGAATCACGGCATATTCAGTATTTTCGCCAAAGTCACCATCAGCAATGAGTGGTTTCTTATTTTTACCAGTCATGCCATTTTTAATCAGCAGTTTTTGTAATTCAGTGACCGCTGAACCTTTTGAACCCAATTTTAAAACGCTCATGGTGTGCTCCTTAACATTGAAACGACATTGCCTTTATTTCGAAAAATAAAGACCACCAAAAACACCGCGAAAATGGCATCCCAAATCGTGACTGGATCTTTAATGAAAATGATATGAATACTTTGTGTTAAGAACGCACCGATCAATACGGCTGAAAATAGTCGAAACGAACATTTTTGCAGGTGCAGTCGATCAAAACATAAAATACGGAATGCACATGCCACATAGCACAGCACGGCAAAGATGGAAAAAATTGTTTGTGCCAATGGCGACAACATGAGTTGCATCATTTTTTATTCTCCTTTCCAAAGGTGCTGGACAGGGCAGAAAAGAATTTTGAAGTGGTGTTGAATATTTCAGTCAATGTCGACTTGTCCACCCATTTCATGACCTTCACCAAAACAGGCAAAGCAAACATGCTGGTAAAACAAGCGATGACCGTGTGACTGTTCACACCAGTTCGATTTGAAATTTCAGGTGCTAAGGCATAGCCTAAGGCAACGGATAACATGAGCGAAAAAATACGTTTTCCATAGCTTAGTGACTCTTGCGTAAATGCTAAAAATGCTGCACCAATTACGGCACCAAACAGTGCATCACCGTTCACGAATGGAAGGAGTGATACCAATCCTGCAGAAGCGGTAATTGCGACAGTCGTTGATGTGGTTGGTTCAGCCATATTTTTGTTCTCAGTCCCAAAGCTGAATGCTTTGCGTTTTATTTTGTTGTGTTTGAAGTTCTGGTAACTGAACCTTTGTCCCCATCGGGAGAAATGGACCAAATTCAGACAAGTGTGGATTGGCTTCAAGTACTGCTTCGACCACACCAGATGAACGTCCATAGTTGCGCCAACAAATTGCGTCAACCGTGTCATTCTGAAGGGCATAAACAGTTTTCATTTAAACCAACTCCACATTCAAACGACGAATTTTTTTTAAATCACGAATAGCGAAGCGCAGATCTCGACGGTAATCATCAATCGTTGGTGTCAGATCATCTGCTTTTTGGCCACCATTGTTGTTGGTGTCATAAGCACGATACTTTTCAGTCAATTCAGCACCAACCGCTGCTGCAACGGCACGGAAATACAAAACTTCAGTGATGGGCTTTTCCACACCTTTTGTGGTGATGGTTTTTGGACTGATTTCAGCAAGTGATGCTGCTTTTGATGTCAGGGATTCGAGCTGATCATTGACTTCAATGATGGCTGATTCAATTGCAGGAATTAAACGCTGATCAGTGATACTTCCATCAAAGCGCAATGCTTCACGAATGGCTTTGCTCGATATGCTAGGAAAAAATGAATCACTGGTGATGACAACTTCTTCATTGTTGCGGTTGCCGTTTGCAATTAGTCCGGTCATTGTCATTCTCAAATAGTTGAGGGGTGGAGAATTGAGTTTGTAAATACGCATAAAAATGTCATTACAGCGTCAATTCTGCCCCTCGGTTGGCGCGGGGCACTCGTTACGTCGGATGAAACATCAAGTTTCCTTGATCATCGACGACCTGTGAACCATCAGCATTAAGCATCGGTTCAGGTGAATTTGTTAATTGTTCTTTGTAAAGCTTTTCAGCTTTTTTAAGATCTGTTTTACCGCCACAGTTTTCATTTTTTGCAATCGCCATTTTGATAAATGCCACTGCTTCAGATCCACGATCTAACTGCAGGAAAGTACGACCAATTGCTAAATATAATTTGGCGCGGATCTGGTCGTGCATATCATGATTGGCAGTCAATTGGTTCGCTTTTTCAAGAACATCAAGTTTGAATACCTGGCCATCCTGATAGGTTTTGTGAGCAGCATTGCCAATTTCTTCAGCAACAATACTTGCAGTACTGCGACTAAATGAATCAGGCATTTTTAACTCATTTTGCAAAGCATATTCAGCAAGGCTTAAACCTTGATTGAATAGACCACAGTCAAAGCACCACAACATGATGGTGGTAATGACTTCATCCTGTTCAACTTTTGCACCTGACTGAACAATACCCAACACATAAGGCATGTGCTTTGGGATCAGTTCTTTTTTCGCTTCAGCACGTTTTTCTTGTGACTGAATTGAACGTAAAACATGAATATCGTTTTTGAGTTCGGTCAGTTGTAATTGGTAGACGCTTGCGTCTGGACGTACACCACCAAATTCATCAGCCTTGGCAGCTTCTTTCGCTGCCAAAGCCTGAAGGCGATGTCGTCGAGCTGGACTCAACATAAATCACCTATTATTCGATTGTGATGCCTTCAACCAATGCCACTTTTTCGTATGCTTCAATGACATACGCTTCATTTGAAGATTGATAATCTTCAATGCGGTTTTTGCTTGGTTTTTCTTGGATGTAACGACGTTTTGCATCTTTTTGATAGTAGATTGACAGGTTGTCAAAAGACGTAATCAAAAGAGCATTGTCAGGGAAATGTGGCACACGTGCTGCAGGTAAACCACCAATTTGTTTTTGGCTTAACAGCACTTGACCAGCCAATACATTTGTATTGTCAGATGCATCATTCACAATCGGGAAGTTTTTGTCTGCCAACAGTGAACGGCCACAGATCACGACCAGATCTGTATCATCTTGATGGACTTCATCAATCAATTCATTGACTGCATCAACCACCAAGGCATCTAAGTTTTTGTATGTGCCAGCTGCACCAACTGTCACTGTCGTCATTACGCGATCAGCTGCATTGGTACGGATTTTTTGTAACCAGCCGATGTTCACGTCCTGCAGTTTTGCATTTGTAGAACGGTCAGTCGTTGCTGCTGCTGAAGTACCGTTGAAACCAATCATGATACGATCTAAAGCAATCGCTTTAGCAACGGCATTGGTCCAACGTTGGTGGAAATCAGCAAACGGAGCCCATGCATCAAGTTTTGCATAAGGAATTGCCACATCGAAATTGGTTTGTTTGCATTCATATTTATCTACACCTAAACCGGTTGGATCGGTTGGTGTACGTTCACCATTACCTGAAGTGTCAGTACGACCTGCAATCGTTGAATTGACAGATAGACCAATTGCTTCACCAGTTTGGGCATCAACAGGGATGATATTAATTTTTTGAAGAAATTCGCTTGAAGCCTGAATTTTTTCTTCCATTTTTTGAGCTGGTGCAGGGGCTACTGTAAATTGCACCTGAGCCGATTCAACACCATTGAGTTCAGCAACTTTTGCCAAACTATGATTAAATTTTTTACGTGTATCGTTACGCATTTTTTTCTCGCTTATAAGCAATATTTATAGACTGCTGACAGTGATTAAACTATTAGCACTCGATTTGTTCAGAGAAGTTGCCAGTGTTTTCAGGGGCAGGTGGTGTACCTGGATTTTCTTCGCCTTCTAACTTGGCTTTAAGATCAGTGAAGTCTTTTTCCAATTTAGAATGCTTGGTTTTAAGTTCCGAAAATTCAGTTTCGACCTTTTGCAACTTGGTCTGAGTTTCACCAAAAGTTTTGGCAATCGCTTCAAGTGAGTCAGATACTTCTTTGAATTGGTCTTTATTTTTATTGTCTTGTTCTTCTTGTTGTGGCTTCAACCAATCCAAAACTTTAGAAAATAGACCTTTTGCTGGTGCATCTTGGCCATCTTCAAACTGGAGATCTGCTTCCTCAGCTGCAGTGAACAAATTGTCTTTATCTTGTTTTTTGCTGACAAATGGATTCGCTTCAGGATTTTTTGATGCAAATTCCATGATCTGAGTACCCAGTGAAGCAGGGGTGTCAGTGAACGCAAGACCGACTAAATATGCTTTTCCGGTATCAGCAAAATTTGGATTGACTTCAATGGACGTAAATAACTTTTGGCCACGTTGGTGCAATTCAAGCAATTGCTCGAAAGCATCAACCTGAGCAAATAATGCAAGCTTCTTGGTACCGTTGATTTCTACTTCTTCAGCTTTTAGAGCAGTGACCTTTGCATACGTGCCAAATTCAGAACTTGGTGAAAAACCACGATAGTGCTCAAGATTGCCTAAAGCTGTGTATGTGTTTGGATCGTAGCTGTCAGCCATTTGTTGAATCCATGTCGCTTCAATCACTCGACCATCAGTCGTGGATCCAGCAACGGCAACACGGAAAAATTTGGATTTCTTCATTTCTGAATCCTGTGTCTATGTCGATAGATAAAATCTATTTAAAGTAGTTAGCAGAATCGGAAGAACGGCATAAACATTCAATCCAAAGGGCTTGTATTAAGTGGGTTTTACAAAGTAGCTACAATGAATAAATGTTATAGCGTTGGCTTAATGAGCCAATGGATAAAGCACTTGATACACCGAAAAATCTAAACTTCGACAAACGCCTTCTAGCAAAATTTTTGTATTGGATGGGGTGGCGAATCAGCTCGATTGCAGATTACATCGACGAGCCTGATAAAAATGTTCACGCTTGGAAAACACGCGATGAATGGGACAAAGATGCCCCTGCAGGTCGAGTCGGTGAAGCTTTAACTGCTCAATTGATCAAACTGATTATTCTTGAGAAAAAAACACCTGGTGATTACAAAGAAATTGATTTACTCATGCGCCAACTTGAGCGTATGGCACGAATCGAAAAATATTCTGACGGTGGCAATGAAGCTGATCTGAATCCAAAACTCAAAAATAGAAATGCTGGACCACGTAAACCAAAACAGCCAAATGCACTGACTGAAGAACAAGTCGAAAAACTTCTTGAAGACTTTGATGACGGTTTATTTGAGTATCAAAAGGTTTGGTACCGTGCGCGTGAACAGCGAAATCGTGCCTTATTAAAATCACGGCAAATTGGCGCGACGTTTTATTTTGCACGTGAAGCTTTGATCAAAGCTGTCACCACTGGTCGAAATCAGATTTTCTTGTCTGCATCTAAAGCCCAAGCACATGGTTTTAAAACTTACATTAAAAACTTTGTCATGCAATCCATTGAAGTGGATCTGCAAGGCGATCCGATTTCAATCACGCTTCCATGTGGCAATACTGTTCAGCTGATTTTCTTGGGTACCAATGCCAAAACAGCACAGTCATACCATGGCGACTTATATTTTGACGAATTCTTCTGGGTACATGGCTTTGCCACACTGAAAAAAGTGGCATCGGCAATGGCTGCCCAAAAGCAGTATAAAAAAACTTATTTTTCTACACCTTCAAGTAAAACGCATGAAGCGTATGCCTTTTGGACAGGGGATGCTTTCAATAAAGGTCGTACCAAAGAAAATCGAGTTGAGATTGATACCAGTCATGCAAATTTAAGAGACGGTGCTTTATGTGGCGACAAAATGTGGCGACATATTGTCAATATTCAAGATGCCGAACGCCAAGGCTGTGATCTATTCGATATCGATGAACTCATTGCCGAAAACAGTCCTGAAGAATTTGCCAATCTTTATATGTGTGAATTCGTTGATGATGGTCACAGTGTATTTCCACTGTCCATCATTCAGCCATGTATGGTCGATTCATGGGAAGTTTGGTCCAAAGATTTTAAACCGTTGGCACTTCGTCCATTTGGTAATAAACCTGTTTGGATTGGATATGACCCAGCTGAAAGTGGCGATAGTGCAGGGCTTGTGGTCATTGCACCACCTGAACCTGATTATCCAAAATTCCGTTTACTTGAACATCATCAGTTCAAAGGCATGGACTTTGCCAGCCAAGCGCAATACATCAAAAAGCTGACGACAAAATATAACGTCAAATATATCGGACTTGATACCACTGGTATGGGTACTGGTGTGGCGCAATTGGTCCGTGATTTCTTCCCGAACCTAACGACCTTCAACTATAGCGTTGATATAAAAAATCAACTGGTCATGAAAGGCATGGATGTAATCAATAAAGGTCGTCTTGAATTTGATGCCGGATCTACTGACGTTGCCGTATCCCTCATGGGTATTAGAAAAACACTCACTGCATCACAGCGACAAATGACATTTGAAGCATCACGTGCAGAAAATGTAGGTCACTGTGATTTGGCATGGGCACTTCTACACGCATTATTCAATGAACCTTTGACCCTTGATGACCAAACAAAATCTAAAAAATCCTCTATGGAGATTTACTAATGTCCGACAGCAAAGTGCTGGCATTTACGTTCGGTGATGCAGAACCGGTGATGAATGGCCGTGACTTATCACAGTTCTATGAAACATGGTTATGTGGCAATTATTACGAACCCCACATCAGTATGAATGCTTTGGCAAAATCTTTTAAGGCAATGCCTTATTTGTCGACTGCAGTGTTTTATAAAAAGAATCAACTGGTGTCGTCATTCACGCCAAATAAATTGATCAGTTCATCTGAATTTGAACGCATTGCTTTCGACTATTTGGTTTTTGGTAATGGCTATTTACAGCGGATCGACAATCGATTGAATGAGCCACATCACTATGATGGACTCATGGCCAAGTACACCAGACGCATGAAAAAACCTGATGAGTTTTTACAGCTGCTGAATGGTTTTGAAGAACATATTTTTAAACCTGGTACCGTTTGCCATATTAAGGGCATTGATGTCGATCAAGAAATTTATGGAACACCTGAATATATTGCTGCACTTCAATCCGTTTGGCTAAATGAATCAGCAACTTTATTTCGTCGCAAGTACTACAACAACGGATCTCATGCTGGCTTCATCTTATACATGACCGATTCAGGGATTGATGATGATGACGTAGAAGGTCTGAAACAGGCAATGAAAGATTCACGTGGTCCAGGTAACTTCCGCAATTTATTTTTGCATGCACCTGGTGGAAAAAAGGATGGCTTGCAACTGATTCCAATCAGTGAATTGGCTGCCAAAGATGAATTCTTAAATATTAAAAATGTCACACGTGATGACGTTCTTGCCTCCCAACGTACACCACCACAACTTCTCGGAATCATTCCATCTAATGCAGGTGGCTTTGGATCTATTAGTGAAGCACGTGAAGCCTATTGGTATTCCGAAATTGTTCCACTTCAAAATTTATTTGCCAACACAGTAAACGAATGGGCAGGTGATCAGATCATCCGCTTCAAAGAGTTTCATCAACTTCAATTCAAACAGGAAAAAAATAATGAATATTGCTTTGGCAATTAAAAATTGGAAATTCATCGTGATGGCTGCCTTGGTCATCGCTTTGGCATTTTCAGTCACTAACTGCACAGGTAAGTCACATCAAATTGATTTACTCGAATCACAAAAAACTTTAGCTGAAACACAACGTGATCTTGCTAGATCTGAATCTGCTGCAGCTTCACTTGAAACGGAAAAAGTATGGGCCCATCAATTATTGGAGTCAGAACAAAATGCAAATAAAAACTTACAAGTTGCGCTGGCTGCTGCCAGTGACAGTGCTTTGGCTGTTGACCGGTTGTCAAAGCAGATCAGTGATGCAGACAAACGTCTGTCCTCAGGTTCCAATCAAGCCCTCATTGAATACGCCAAAACCTGCAATTCCGTACTCGAAACAATGGCAGACCGTGGTGGAGAAATCGCAAAGTCAGCTGATGAACACGCAATTGATGCAGAACGATTAGACCAGGCATGGCCTACAAATAAAAGTTAAAGAGGTAAATTACCATGAACTTTAAAATGCAAAACCACAATGTTGTTCTTAAATATAATGTTGATGGCAAATCATCAAATGAATTGGTTGGTGGAAATGGGAATATATTTACATTACAGATTTTTGGTAATGTTGGACAAACTATTTTAGTTGAGGGATCTAACTGTCCTGAAAAAAACATTTGGACAGAAATAGTAAAAGAAACATTGACAACTACTCAATCATCTTCAACAGTAATGATGTCATGGATGCATCTACGAATTACTGGTACAGCAAGTCTTGTGATGTCGAGAGGTTGATATGCCGACTATTAATTACAATGCTGCTTTGCCAGCATTTAGTTCTATTTCTGGACGTTCCAGTATTGATATTAATAAATGGGTTAGTGAATTAAAATTCAATATTAGCTCACTAATCAAATCCCTATTCGCAAACGGTGAGCAAGGTTTTTTCTACGACCCGAATGATCTATCTACGATGTTTCGGGATGCAGGATGGACTACCCCTGTTACGGGTACAGGGCAACCAGTCGGGCTGATGTTTGATAAGAGCAAGGGATTTCCTCTTAGTTTAGAAAAAGTAATTAATAGCGACTTTGATAGTGATACAGCATGGACAAAAATAGCTGGTACAACAATATCAGGCGGTAGTGCTATTCTGAACAATGTGTCAGGAAACCCAGTATTAAGTCAGGTTGCAGGATTAGTTCCCAACGCATGGTATGACGTAACTGTTGTTGTTTCTGAATTGTCTGTTGGAGCTATGATTTTAAGAGTTTATGGTTCAGTGGGTAGTAGTGATACTGTTTTCAATATGTCTTCATCAGGAACGTATAACACTAAAATTAAAGCCAGAAGTGATGCCACAGGGTTAATAGGATTCAGCGCGGCAACAACTTCAGCAAAGATTGATCGTGTATCTTTCAGAGAAGTCGCAAGCAATTACGCTTACCAAACCACAGCATCAATGCGTCCGCTACTTGTTGCATCACCGCAACGCTTAGATTACGACATAGCAGATGACAAGCTCATTACCACACTACCTGCACAACTCACAGGTTGCACAGTGATTCGTTCTGTACCGAATGTCGGCACTCAGATTCTAACGAATCAAACAATCCCTGCAACATACGAAGACAACACAGACCATTGTGGGTTGATTGTTGTTAATCGTGCTTTAACTCCTAGCGAAACCTCAGCAATTACGCGAGAATTTAACAAGAGGGCGGGTGTATGAAATTTAACTTATCCGTCGTAAACATCATCCCCGATGCTCACAAAGATTCTATCAATAAAATAGCAGAGTTATACGACTGCGGTGAAAACAACATATCTGTAAAGTTAATTGACAGTACAGGTGCAATCTATTGGGGTTGTCATTCTTGGTGGAAGCCTGAGCATTACGCAATATTTAGCGATGATGAATTGCGACAACAGGTAGTACCTGCGGAGTTAGCACCTGCACTTGAACATTTGTACGAGCGATTAGTTTTAGATGGTGACGCTCAAGAGAATTGGCAAAGTGCTTTGGGTGAATTGGGGTTAAGCCTTGTTGAAGCCGAATAAATATGACCGTCCGAAAGGGCGGTTTTTTTATGTCTGTTGAAATTATCTAAAACCTAAAACATTACTTCAAGCCGTGCGGTTGACCCCCCACCTCACCTGCCCAGTAAATGTGTCGAATATTCAACAGATTTGTGATCCCAACCGATGACCCTCTAAGCCACAGCAGTACTGGTGCATGACACAGCCGAATGCCCAAAATTCAGTTCTACATAATTCAACAGGGATTCTATGAATGCCTACAACTTGCGATTTATCAAAAGTTTCTTCAACTCAATCAATAGTGCTTAAAAAAGGTTAGAAACAGTAAAATGAAAGGTTTTCAATATTTAAGTATCTGATATTTAATAATTAAATTTCTAACCATATAAAGGTTAGAAGTGGTTAGAAAAAAGTTATAAAAGTCAAAATATTTATATAAAACAATAATATAAAAGGTTAGAACTTCTAACCAAAATTAGAGGTTAGAACTAACCATAATCTAACCATTTTCTAACCTTTTTAAAATTGTAATTAATCTTTATAAATCATATATTTGAATACTGTTTTATAATTTTCTAACTTTTCTAACCTCTTTTTTTTCTCACCTGAAATTTTCAAAATAATCAAAATCACATTAAAAAAGCCTTTTCCAAACTTTGGCCATTGCTGTCATATATATGTGTGTGATCTCTACATCTGATATATTTTCTGTACTGTTATTGGAGATCTGTCATGCATACCGAAGAATTATTTCAACTGTTTTTTAAACTATTAGATCCTGACATGCATCCACCAAGACTTTATCAACGTGGAGATTTGGAAATGTTTTGGCGTGAGCGTTTTTCAGAAGCATTAGGTTTTCAAGAACCAAATGGTGCAATGATGAGTTATGTAGAGTTGCCAAAAATATTTTTGAAGACTTATAGAGCTGTTCAGGAAAAAATGGAGTCCTCTAAATAATAGGACCGATAGTTATTTTGCACCGTATTTGCACCGTGCTTTTTATTATTGAATTAAACCACTGATAATAAGAATAAATTTTTAAATATTGTCTAGTCCATCATAGGGGCAACCGAAATGCGAGGTTGTAAAGTTTGGATGGCACGTGTCATAACCCACCTGAATTGAAAAACAAAAGCACAAGACCGCGCATTATACGGGGTTTAAGTGAAAATCGACAGTATCCCCAACCCACATCCATTGGCATTAACTTTGCTTTGTTCGCTATGAACAAAGCAGCGCAACCGTAGATGCTAAAGCGGAACTGCTCAGTATTTGTATGCGTAGCCGTTTTTTAGTATGTTGAAAAGATAGGATAACGCAGCATAAGAGGGAAAATAAAATGTTGGTATTAGAAGAAATTTATCGAACTAAGAAAAATGAATTTTCAACGGCATTTAATTTACGCATGCAGCGCAGTTTAAGTTGGTGGAAAAAAGCCATTGAGTTTCATGATGATGTCGATATGCAATTTATGACAGCATGGGTGGCGTTGAGTGCCTTGTATGCGCAAGGTCAGACGGCAGAGCATACACAACAGACTTTGCAGCAATTTGTGCAGCGCATGTATCAAAAAGATGTCGATCAGCGCATGGCGAGAATCATTTGGGAAAAATATCCACAAAGTTTAGAGGTATTGCTGACCAACCCTTATTTGTATCAAAGTTTTTGGGATTGGCGTAATCAAAAAATGACTGAAGCTGAATGGCGTGCAGATTATGAGGCAGAAAAACAGCAGATTATGCAGGCATTGCACATTCATGATTCGGTCACAATTTTGGCATGTTTGTTTAAGCGCTTATTGACGTTACAGCAGCAACTTTTACAAGGTGGTGCAACTTATAACAGTGCAATCAACCGCAAACAACTCAGCCATGCCAATACTTTATTGTGTGCGTTGATGCCGTGTTTTATTCAAATTTTATTGGAAAATTTAGAAAATGTGGAATTGAGTCAGCCATTTTACCCTGTGATGCAAATGTCTTAAGCGACTTGCTTGATTGTAATCGCAGCGTTTAAGGCATGGCGGTGTGTTGACGTTGATGCTGCCAGTCGAGTAGGGCAAAGCTCATTGCGGCGGTAACAAAACACAAACCAACTAGGCAACTCCATAACCATCCACCGTGTTGCCATGCATAGATTCCCAAGGCAGAACCACAAGCACCGCCAGTAAAATAACTGGTCATATAAATTGAGTTAATCCGCGATTTGGCATCGGGGCGTAAGCGAAAAATTACGTTTTGGTTGCTGCTGTGTACGGTGGCAAGCCCAAGGTTAATTAAGCCAAAACCAAGAA
The DNA here is from genome assembly GCF_013416935.1 of Acinetobacter sp. YH1901141. Lineage (NCBI taxonomy): Bacteria > Pseudomonadati > Pseudomonadota > Gammaproteobacteria > Moraxellales > Moraxellaceae > Acinetobacter > Acinetobacter sp. YH1901141. The sequence goes on from NZ_VPEY01000004.1 coordinate 154,520, forward strand.
TATAACTCCATAAGCTAAATTGTCCGTTGTATAGAAAGCCCCAGCTAATTGCCAATAACGCCAACCCCCCCCACGTCAGCGCTGTAACATAGCCACGATCTGCAATTTTCCCCACGTGTTTGGTCGAAAGAGCACCGAATACACCCACCATTGCCACAATGCCCACCATAAAGTCAGCTAAGCCAAAACTGGATTTGAGTAATACTGCAATGGTGGAAAACAACACGCTCATCGCTGCAAAAGCAAACGCACCGAGCAAGGCACGATAGACCAAACGACGTTCTTCTAAAATGAGTTTGCCCATAGACTGAAACACGGCCAAATAGCTGAGTTTGCTGGTTGAGATAAAGGGTAAGCGTGCTTTGAGTACCGCGGCAATGCAAAGCATCAGCACACCGCTAATCAGGTAAATCACTTTCCAATGGAATAAGTTGGACAGCAAACCTGCCAAACTGGTCGAAAGTAAAATACCGACCAATAAACCACTCATCAATAAACCGACCACTTCACCCATTTTTTCAGGTTTTACGGTCATGGTGGCAAAGGGAATTAAGACTTGTGCTGCAACTGAAAACAGCCCTGTGATAATCGTGCCAATCCATAGCATGCTTAAATTGCTGGAAAAGGCACATAAAAATAAGCCAATCGAGGCCAAAAACATCAATAAGGGAATGAATTTGGTTTTATTGACAATATCGCCCATGGGCACAATGAATAATAAACCCAGAGCATAAGACACTTGTGCAAAAGTCACTGTCAATGCCACTTGGGATTGCGGAATTTGGAAAGATTGATGAATCGAGTAAATCAGCGGTTGGCAATAATAATTCGCCCCCGCGCATAGACCACAGGCGATCGCCATCAACCAGAGCAGGGTTTTATCTTGGCTGATGTCGGGTGCAGTGTTCATAATTATCCTAAGGTCAATGGTAAAACGGGGTTGCAGTAGCTCAAAGTTTGAATCCAATATTCAACTTCATTAGTGGCAGGATGTCGCCTTTAACTTAATGAGAGAACTTGTTTTTGGACAAGGTGATCATCATCACGCCTACAATATTGAGCATGCAGCCGAACCATTGTATGCCATTTAGATGTTCACCTAAAAATGCTGTGGCCAATAGAATCGTCAAGATGGGGCCAATTGAAGCAATCATGGCCGATTGTGCCGCACCTAAACGGGCGATACTGTGCGCCATGAGTAAGGTGGGCAAGACTGTGACAAATATCCCTAAAGCTATGCCATAGCCCAGCACTTCTACAGGCAGTTGTTGCACCAGTCCGAGCGGATTAGGTGTGACCAAACTGTAATGCGTAAGCGTACCGATGCAGGCAATACTTAAAGCCAGACCTGTAAAATTCCATGAACCAAAATGCTGAATCAGGCTTTTGGTCAGCAATAAATAGCCTGCAAAACACACCGCACTGGCAAACACCAAACTGCTGCCTAACCAAAAATACGTGTCATGCGGGGTATTGCTCTGTTCCTGTAACATCACAATCACTGTTCCGCCATAACTCAGGGCAATTGCAAATAGGCTCAGCCAGCTCAGTTTCTGTCGATACATTACGCTCGAAGCCAGAACGGTGAGCGTTGGGTATAAAAACAGAATAATGCGTTCTAATGAGGCACTAATGAACATCAGCCCTAAAAAATCCAACCAGCTGGAAAAATAATAGCCCATAAAACCTGCAAAAATCAGCAACAGCCAATTGCGTGTAGAGATGTTGCGACTGTGATGGCGATTGAGCCAACAAATCAGCAAGAAGAAAGGCAGGGCACTTGCCATGCGCAAAGCCATGAGTACGGTTGCGTCGACCAACGGTGAAAGCGCATAAGCCTGTTTAATAAAAATAGCTTTGGTGCTAAACAAAAAAGCAGCAAATAAAGCGAAGATTGAGCCCCATTGTGTGGCGTTAAGTCTGATCATGAAAAATGCTGTCGAGCAAGGTGGATGCAAGAAAAGTGACACATGCCGCGCACACAAATACAAGTTGTATGATGGATAAAGACAGATGCGACTGCATGAATAAAGCTGTGTGCTGTATTTGAGTAAGCATAGCCGATTTTATGCAGATGGTCTGCTTGAGATGGCATAAATTTTGTGAAAAGTAGAGTAAATGAGCTTTGCACGATAATGGTGCAAATTAGCTAAAAATATTGCAAAACAGAGAAAATCCATCATCAGACTAAATGACGCACAAAAAAAATGAAAAAAATAGCAGCACTTAACTTAGACCTGAGTTGAATAAATTCAAGCTTCTTTTAAAAGTTTTACTGTTTCAAATATTCGATTTTACTCATAAGGCAAAGGTAGGTTTTTCTAAGGTTTTCAGATGCGCAAAACACTTCTAAATTGAACCTTGTTGTGCGGTGTAAAAATTGTCAAAAAAGTCAATTTGGTGTTTAAGTTTTTGCTTTTAGCGCTTAAATGTATAGATATGCAATCTTTTAGCGCTAAGTCGGATTTTCCCAATTAAGTGAAATGCGTGTCAGAATGATCAATGCTTAATTCATTTAAATGTGGTCAACTGCAAGCTCAAAGCATCGCTTTTTTTCTTTTAGACACTTCAAATCGAAGTTTTGCTGAATAATTAGACTTATATTCAAGAAGCAAAACTTATCAATTATATCTCGCAACAATATTTTTATGAATCATCAGTTCAAAATATGGGTATTTATTAAATAAATATTGGGTGGTAATTTAAAAATGTTGCATTAGAATCCAAAAATTCAACAAAACTTATCCTGAGGGGAAAGCATCGTTATCCACGATGTTGACTTAAGAAAAACTAGCTTGAGGAACGCTCATGCAGATCGGAATTCCAACCGAAACTGTTGTCGGTGAAAATCGTGTCGCTGCGACGCCAGAAACAGTAAAGAAGTTGATTAGCGCGGGTCATAGCGTAGTCATTGAACGTGGTGCAGGCGTAAAAGCCGCTTATATCGACAGCGCTTATGAACAAGTAGGCGCGACCATGACAGATGATGCTTATCGCGGTAGCCAAATGATTTTGAAAGTTCGTGCCCCAAAGGGTGAAGAAATTCAGAAATTGGCACCGAACAGCACTGTGGTGGCGATGTTTGATCCTTACCGCAATACTGAATTAGACCAATTTGCTGCGGCTCAGGTGTCTGCATTTGCTTTAGAGCTTTTGCCACGTACCTTGTCGCGTGCGCAAAATATGGACGTGTTGTCATCACAAGCCAACTTGGCAGGTTATAAATCTGTGTTGTTGGCTGCAGCAGAATATCAACGCATGTTCCCAATGTTAATGACGGCAGCGGGTACTGTAAAACCTGCGCGTGTTGTGATCATGGGTGTGGGTGTTGCTGGTTTGCAAGCCATTGCAACAGCGAAGCGTTTAGGTGCTGTAGTCGAAGCAACTGACTTGCGTCCAACGGCAAAAGATCAGGTGGAATCTTTGGGTGGTAAGTGGTTAGACGTACCAATGTCTGAAGAAGAACAACAAAAAGCTGCCGATGCTGCCAAAAATGGTTATGGCTGGATGCCTGGTGAACAATACATTAAAGACCAAGCAGTGATTGTCGATAAAGCCGTTTCTAATGCGGATATCGTGATTACCACTGCGTTATTGCCGGGTCGTGATGCACCGCGTTTAATCAAAGCGGAAACTGTGGCAAAAATGAAGCCGGGTTCTGTGATTTTAGATATGGCAGTCGAAACGGGCGGTAACGTCGAAGGTTCACAATGCGGTGAAACTGTAGTGACTGCCAATGGTGTGAAAATTTTGGGTATTCCAAATATTCCATCGACTGTATCGACAGAAGCATCTGCACTATATGCGCGTAATGTGTTGAATTTTGTTGAAACATTATTTGATAACGACAAGAACTTCGCATTGAATCCTGAAGAAGAAATTCAGAAAGCGTTGCTGGTCACTCATAACGGTCAAGTGCTGTTAAAGCGTGGTTAAGGAGAATTCTCATGGTTGAAACAATTACGATTTTTGTCCTTGCCATCTTCGTAGGTTACTACGTGGTGTGGGGGGTAACACCTGCGTTACATACGCCATTAATGGCAGTAACCAATGCACTTTCTTCAATCATTATTGTCGGTGCGATGATTCAAACTGTTGGTCTACCAATCATGGGTGTAGAAGGCAGTGTCGATTTCCAAACCATTAATGTGGTGAGTGTACTGGGTGCGATTGCTGTGTTCTTGGCAAGCATCAATATTTTCGGTGGTTTTGCAGTGACTGCACGTATGCTGGAAATGTTCAAACCAAAAGCAAAGAAAAAAGAGGGCTAATGCATGGAATTTATTCGTGAATATGCAGACTGGTTCTATTTAATCGGGGCTGTGCTCTTTATCTTAACTTTACGTGGTTTGTCTGGGCCTAAAACTGCGATTGCGGGCAACCGTTACGGCATGATCGCAATGGCGATTGCAGTCTTGACTACATTCTTTGTGGCAGACAATCCAGTTGTGTGGATGATTCTGGCAGCTATGGCAGCAGGTGCGGTGGTGGGTATTGCCCGCGCACGTACGGTGCCAATGACTCAAATGCCTGAAACTGTAGCGTTAATGCACTCTTTAGTCGGTTTGGCTGCAGTTTTAATTGCGATTGCTGCGATTATTCATAACAACAAGTTAATCGAACTTGGTCCAGACTTGTTGGCTGCAAATGGCATTACTTTCCATGAAATGAGCAAAGTTCATTTATTTGAATTGTTTGTGGGCTGTTTCGTGGGGGCGATTACCTTTACTGCATCTGTTTTTGCATACGGTAAATTGGCGGCGAAGAAATGGGCAAAAACTATTTCGGGTGCATGGGTAAAACCTGTTCAGGCGTTAATTTTCCTTGCCATGCTCGGTTTTGGGATTCACTTCTTCCTGAGCGGCAACATGACTTCATTCTGGGCAATGACAGGTTTAGCATTGGCATTCGGGTGGGTATGGATTGCACCAGTGGGTGGTGGTGACATGCCAGTTGTGGTGTCATTGTTGAACTCGTTCTCAGGTTGGGCGGCAGCAGGTATTGGTTTCACACTTGAAAACAACATGCTGATTGTTGCAGGCTCATTGGTCGGTTCTTCAGGTGCGATTCTCTCTTACATCATGTGTAAAGCCATGAACCGTTCAATCATCAACGTATTGTTTGGTGGTGCGATGGGCGGTGCAGCAGCACCAACGGCAGCAGCGGGTGCACAAGTGCAACGTAACTACCGTTCAGGTTCTGCAGATGATGCTGGCTTCTTGATGTCAAATGCAGACAGCGTGGTGATTGTACCGGGCTATGGTATGGCGCAAGGTCGTGCACAGAATGCAGTCAAAGAATTGGCCAACTTGTTAAAAGAGCAAGGTGTAACTGTGCGTTTTGCGATTCACCCAGTTGCAGGTCGTATGCCGGGTCACATGAACGTATTGCTTGCAGAAGCTGACGTACCGTATGAAGACATCTTAGAAATGGACGAAATCAACTCAGATTTCCCTGCAACAGATGTGGTGTTGGTGATTGGTGCAAATGACGTAGTTAACCCTGCGGCAAAAGACGATCCAAACTCGCCAATTTACGGCATGCCAATTCTTGAAGCGCATAAAGCACGTACCATTATGGTCATCAAGCGCTCAATGGCAACAGGTTATGCGGGTCTAGACAACGACTTGTTCTATAACGACAAGACCATGATGATTTTTGGTGATGCCAAGAAAGTTGTGGAAGATATGACTAAATCAATCAACGGTACAGGTCACTAAGACACTGTTCCTAGAGATTAAACCGCCTTCGGGCGGTTTTTTATGGCTGATGTAAAGTGGTCAGTTGAGATAGGGAATTTGGTTAGGGTAGGTTAATACGATGGCGGATTCAAGCGGCAAGTGCAACAGTATAAAAACCAGCCATAACTTCACTCGGTGTATACCAACCTAGTGTTTTTCTAGGACGATGGTTGAGTGCAAATTCTATCTGCTCTATTTGTTCGTTTGA
>NZ_VPEY01000050.1:0-7348 GCF_013416935.1 Acinetobacter sp. YH1901141
ATCTATTGTTATTCTTACCTGAAATTGATGTGAGCTTATAGAGACAAGGTAAATTTGCAAAAGTGCCGGCTATTCAGTGTTCATTGAATGTTTAATTTAATTTATTAAGCTTGACCTTGGAGTGGCTCTAAGCCTTATACTTGGTACAAATTTTTCGATTGTTATGATGATGCGTTCTACTACATGGATTACAGTCTTGGTTGGATTGTTCATGTTCCAAAGCTTTTGGAATGTGGCGGCGGCCTTTTGTGTCCATGAACAACAGCCTCAATCACAGCAGAGTTATCATTTTGGTCATCACCAAAATACCTTGTGTGCCAGCGATAGTCGTCAACACGATCATAATGGACAGTCAGAAAACATAAAAACATTCAGTAGCGATTTAGAAATCGGTGAAGATCATCAAGATCATCTACCATCGATGACGCATTTGATTGTACAAAATGAAAAAGTAGATGTGTTTCATCCAAGCTCTGAAGTTAAAGTGAATCCACAATTTCATTGGAAAAACAGCTATCAGGCTCCTGACCTGTTTCAACAAAGCCCACCTCCCAAATTTTCCCCGCTCATGGTGGGGTAGCCTAAAACATTCCCACCACTTTTATTATTTAAATAAGTGGGAAAAATCATGTCTTCACAATCAATTATACTCTTGCGTCATAGCTTGGTTGCTTGTATATGTGCAGCGGCTATGCAATATAGCTATGCTGAAAACGTTACCAGCTTTGAATCCGCTTTAGCAAAAGTACAAAGTTACCAGACTCAAGACAAGCTGTGGCAACAAGTTCAGCAAATATCTGAATTGAATATTCAGCAAAGTCGGTTATGGCAGAATCCAAGTATAAGTTTAGAACAGTCTGGCTTTGGCTCAGGTCAAGAACAGGAATTCAATGTTGGCGTTAGTCAACCTCTAGATCTATTTGGTCAGCGTAAGCTGAACCGGGTGATTGCCAATACCTCGAATCAACAAATCCAATTGCAACAGCAATTATGGAAGGCACAAAGCCAACTGATTGTTAAATTTGCATGGTCGCAATTTGCACTTGCTGAGGTTGAGCAGTCTGCTTATTCAGTACAGTTAAAAACAAGTAAAGCCAATCTGGACAGTGCCCAGAAACGCTATCAGGCAGGCAGTATTGCCCTGGTTGATTTTGAGCGTACCCAAATTGAAGCGCTAGAAATCCAACGACTTTATCAGCAAGCGATGCTGAATAAACAAGCTGCCGGTCGTCAGCTGTCTAATTTGTGGGGGGGAGAAACATCTTCACATCTTCAATTGAATAAAACCGCTATCCCTTGGCCAGAGCAAAGTCTCCAAACTGTGCAACGGTATATTGCTGAAGGGTGGCTAGAAAAATTCTATGCCTTGAACATTCAGCAATCGGATCATCAAATTGAAAATTTAAGAATTCAGGCACGTCCCAATCCGACTTTAAATGTAGGCATGAAACGTAGCAAAACCCCTAATGAAAGCAACGATACGACTTTGGCAATCGGCGTGGCTATTCCACTGAATATTTTCAACCGCCAGCAATATGCGATCCCGATGGTCCAGCAACAGCAAATATTGCTGAACCAACAGCAGCAGCGTGAGCTGAAGCAACAAATACTCAATATTGCCAACAGCATGCATCAGCTCAAAGGTTTACGTAGCCAGTTCGATGCCACAACAGCACAAGTTACTTTGGCGACCAAAGTTCAGAGCCGTACTTTACAAGGGTTTCAGGCAGGGAAACTGTCCATTACCGACGTTCAGCAAGCAACCACCCAACTGCAGAATCTTCGATTGGGTCAATTACAAATTCTACGTCAAGCTTGGCAAACTGCCCTCGCAGCTGAGGCACTCAGTATTGGCACAAGTTATGAAGAAATTAGCCGTTCGGATGCCTATACACAACTGAATAAAAAGGCAGTCGAAGCATCGCAAAATTTAATCAATGGGGGAGCACGATAAAATGAACGCCAAGCAAAACGGAAAAATATCCCAGTCTCTCATGATTGCAATTTTGATTCTGATTACGGTCTTGGTCAGTCTGGTTATTTGGTTAAGTTCAAAAAAAACTGAATCTGAGGGGCATGGTCATGATGAGGGAAATGCCGAACATTCTGATGAAGATAGTTCTGAAGAAGGACATGCTGAAGAAGGCGAAATACAACTGACCAGCCAACAAATGGTTGAACAAGGTTTAAAAGTTGCTGTTGCATCCACAGGATTGGTTGAAAAGCTGACAACCCTGCCAGGTAAATTGGTGGTGAATACCGATCAACAAGCGCATATATCGCCTAATTTTAGTGGTCATGTCGAGCAGGTCAATGTGGCTTTAGGACAGAGCGTGCAAAAAGGACAAACGCTGGCTGTACTAATCGTGCCTGAACTGATCGACCAACAGGCAAATCTGCGTATGGCACAGGTGAATCTGGATTTGGCCCGTAAAGATTACCAGCGCGAACAGCAACTCTGGTCACAGGGGATTTCTGCCAAACAGGATTACCAGCGTGCCGAAAATGCCTACCGTCAAGCGCAGATTACTGTCCAGTCCTCACAAGCACGTTTAAATGCATTAGGTGCAAGTGGCAATAACAATGGGCGTTTTCTGATTAAAGCACCGATCTCTGGGGTGATCAGTCAAAAAGATATTGTGGTCGGTGAAAATGTGCAACTGGCTAATCAGCTCTTTGTCATTGAACAGCTGAAAGATTTATGGCTTGAGTTTAATTTGCCGAATCAATTCTCAGGTCAACTGCAAGCCGGGCAAAAAATTGACTTTAAAGTGAATGATTCAGATCAAATCTATAAAGCTACTGTACAAAGCTTAACCTCTCAGGCAGATGTACAAACAGGGCGTCTGGTGGTGCGCGCAAAACTCGATGCGCAAGCTACTGAGTTGCGTTCTAATGTGTTAGTGAGAGTGTTGATTCCGGAAGCTACAGCAAAATCAGCCCTTCGGATTCAAAAGTCTGCGCTGCAAAGTATTGAAGGTGAAGACAGTATTTTCATCGTAGATTCAGAACAAAAAGGTCAAGTCCACTTAAAAGCACAGAAAGTGCAATTGGGGCAGGCTTCAAGTGATGGACAATGGCTTGAAGTGATTTCTGGGCTGACTGAAGGGCAGAAGTATATCGCTCAAGGCAGTTTCTTGTTGAAATCTGAATTAGAAAAAGACGAGGCAGGCCATGAACATTAATTCTGATCTGCCAAAACCAGAAGGTTTATTCGAACGAATCATTCAGTTTTCCATACAAAATGCGATTTGGGTGTTGCTCTTTGTCTGTACCTGGATTGCGGTCGGGGTGTATAGCTATCAGAAACTCCCGATTGATGCTGTACCCGATATTACCAATACCCAAGTCCAGATTAATACTCAAGCCAAGGGTTTTACTGCGCTTGAAGTCGAACAGCGGATTACCTATCCCATTGAAAATGCCATGGCTGGCATTCCGGATCTGGAGCTTACCCGTTCCATATCCCGTTATGGACTCTCTCAAGTCACCATTGTCTTTAAAGATGGGACTGATATTTATTGGGCCCGTCAGCAGATTAACCAACGGATACAGGAGGCGCAATCTGAGTTGCCTGCACAAATCGCACCGACGATGTCCCCCGTTTCTACGGGTCTCGGTGAGATTTATCAATGGGTACTGAAGGCAGATCCGAATGCGAAAAAGCCGGATGGAACTGCATACACGCCGATGGATTTGCGTGAGATTCAGGACTGGATTGTGCGTCCTCAACTGCAACGTGTTAAGGGAGTTGCAGAGGTCAACAGTATTGGTGGTTTTGAAAAAACCTATGTGGTCTCTCCCGATTTAAACCGGATGCAGCAACTGAATATCTCATTAGAACAACTGCAACAGGCTTTAGCGCAAAATAATGAGAACCGAGGTGCAGGTTATATTGAAGACAATGGTCAGCAACTGACGGTACGTGTACCGGGTACATTCAATGGGCTTTCTGATATTGAGAACACCATGCTGGGTAGCCCAAATGGCAGCCCAATTCGGGTTGGTGATATTGCGCAAGTCTCTATTGGGCATGATTTAAGAACCGGTGGGGCAACCTATAACGGCAAAGAAACCGTTTTAGGGATTGCCATGATGGCGATGGGTGGAAATAGCCGGACTGTTTCTAAAGCTGTGGATGCCAAGCTTCAAGATATTCAGAATAGTTTGCCTAAAGGGGTAGTGATTGAACCGGTGTACGACCGTACTACCTTGGTTGAGAAGGCGATTAAAACCGTTCAGAAAAACTTGGTAGAGGGAGCAATCCTGGTCATCATCATTCTGTTCCTGTTTTTAGGGAATATCCGTGCTGCCTTGATTACTGCCTGTGTCATTCCACTCTCTATGCTGTTTACCTTAACCGGGATGGCACAGAAAAATATCAGTGCCAATCTGATGAGTTTAGGTGCACTCGATTTCGGCATCATTGTCGATGGTGCTGTGGTGATTGTCGAAAACTGTATCCGGCGTTTAGCCCATACACAGCAACTGTTAAAACGACCTCTCACACAAAGTGAACGCTTTAAGGAAGTTTTTCTGGCTGCCCGCCAAGCACGTCGTCCTCTTATTTTTGGTCAGCTTATTATTTTGGTGGTGTATTTGCCGATTTTTGCTTTAAGTGGTGTAGAAGCAAAACTATTTCATCCGATGGCTTTAACCGTTGTTCTCGCACTGGTGGCAGCTATTATTTTATCGATCACCTTTGTGCCCGCTGCAGTTGCTTTATGGGTTAAAGGGGAGATCAAAGAAACGGAAAGCCGTTGGATGATCTGGCTCAAAACCCGATATCAACAGATATTGGATGGAGCCTATCATTACAAAGCGGTGGTTTTAACTTTTGCCATTTGTCTCCTGGTCATTACGGGTCTGCTCAGCACGAAGATTGGCAGTGAGTTTGCACCCCAGCTGAGTGAAGGTGATTTTGCGGTACAGCAATTACGTTCTCCAAGCACAGGCTTGGAAGAGTCTTTACGTATTCAGGAAAATACCGAAAAGCTTTTACTGAAAAACTTTCCCGAAATTAAAGCTATATTTGCCCGTACCGGGACTGCTGAAGTGGCGACAGATGTGATGCCACCGAATATTTCCGATGGTTATATCATGCTGAAACCACGTGAGGAATGGCCAGATTCAAAAGAAAGCCTAGATGCACTTCGAACCCGAATGGAAGCTTATCTTGCGACAATTCCCGGCAATAACAGTGAGTTTTCTCAGCCTATTGAGCTACGTTTTAATGAACTGATTTCAGGTATACGCAGTGATGTGGGGGTGAAGGTTTTTGGTGATGACATGCAGGTTTTGAATACTGAGGCTGCAAAAATCGCGAAAATCATTCAGCAAGTCGCAGGTAGCAGTGCGGTGAAAGTTGAACAAACTTCGGGTCTGCCTTTACTCAATGTAGAGATTGATAAAGCTTTAGCTGCCCAGTATGGCTTGAGTGTGAAATCTATTCAGGATGTGGTGGCTGCAAGTATTGGTGGACAAAGCGTGGGAGAGATTTTAGAAGGCGATCGTCGTTTTGATTTTGTTATCCGTCTTGGAGAGCAAGACCGTAGTGTCGCATCTGTTTCCCAGTTACCTATTCAGCTTCCAAATGGTGGCAGTATTTTATTGTCGGATGTCGCGCAAGTCTCGACCATTGAAGGAATCAACCAAGTCAGTCGAGAAAATGGTAAACGCCGAGTTGTGGTTACAACGAATGTTGAAGGGCGTGATTTAGGGTCTTTTGTTTCTGATGTACAGACACAGCTCAAAGCATACACTTTGCCAAGTGGTTATTGGATAGAATATGGCGGTCAGTTTGAAAATTTGGCTTCAGCCAAAGCACGGATGCAAATCGTGATTCCACTGGCTTTAATCACTATCTTTATTTTACTGATGGCGGTCTTTCACAATGTCAAAGAAAGTCTATTGGTCTTTACCGGGGTACCCTTTGCCTTGACCGGTGGTGTGCTGTTCCTTTGGCTAAGGGATATTCCATTATCGATGTCAGCTGGAATTGGCTTTATTGCCTTATCTGGTGTTGCAGTCCTCAATGGACTGGTAATGCTGACCTTTATTAAGGAATTAAGGGACAAATATCCAGTGCATAAAGCCGTGTGGCAAGGGGCTATTTTGCGCTTAAGACCAGTGTTGATGACAGCTTGTGTGGCTTCACTGGGTTTTGTACCAATGGCGCTGGCAACCGGAACAGGGGCTGAGGTTCAACGGCCACTGGCAACCGTAGTGATTGGCGGGATTATCTCTTCAACATTACTAACTTTGGTGCTGTTACCCGTGCTTTATCGTTGGATAAATGAAAAGAAAGTTTCTTAATCCAATAGATTAGTCGATTTACAGCAGAGATATTGGCTGTTATCCAATATCTCTGCTCATCATAAATAGAATAAGGAAAATATTTTATGTCAGAACATCATGATCATAGCCATGCGGTTGTTACTGAAGAAAATAGTAAGAAGTTAATGGTTGCCTTAGGTTTAACGACTACTTTTTTAATAGTAGAAGTTGTCGCTGCTTTTATTACCCAAAGTTTGGCTTTGTTATCTGATGCAGCTCATATGTTTACTGATGTAGCCGCTTTAGCTATTGCTCTTGCCGCTATCAAAATTGGTAAAAAAGCCGCAGATGATAAAAGAACTTTTGGCTATCAGCGATTTGAAATTTTAGCGGCTCTGTTTAATGCGGTGATGCTTTTTGTGGTAGCAATATATATTGTATATGAAGCTTATCAACGTTTTACGAATCCTGCTGAAATTCAAAGTGTTGGAATGATGATTGTCGCGGTCATTGGTTTGGTCATAAATTTGATTTCAATGAAAATCCTTTCTGCTAGTGCTGAAGGAAGTCTAAATATAAAAGGTGCATATTTAGAAGTTCTTAGTGATGCTCTAGGATCGATAGGCGTGATTATCGGAGGAATAGTTATTTATTTTACCCAGTGGATGTGGGTTGATACCGTAATCGCTGTGTTAATTGGCTTCTGGGTCTTACCTCGAACTTGGATTTTATTAAAACAAAGTATTCATATTCTGCTTGAAGGAGTTCCTGATGAGATTGATATTGAGTCGTTAAGAAATGATTTATTGAAGCTAGAGGGCGTTGAAGGGATTCATCAGTTGAAAGTCTGGGCTATATCCTCAAGAAATATTCATTTAACTGCTCATTTGGTTGCTCCGAATAGCAATACAGATCAACTCTATCAAAAGGCCTTAGAAGTTCTAAAACATAATCATAATATTACTGAAATTACGTTACAAATAGAAAATACGAAATGTAATACATTGAACCAACATAAACACTAATTTGGACTTTAGTCTTCATATAGATGTTTTGTGTAACTTTAAAGTAT
>NZ_VPEY01000051.1:0-7128 GCF_013416935.1 Acinetobacter sp. YH1901141
AATGAGAAAAACCAAGCAAAGTACCGATCAACTAGTATTTTTTAGGGTCGATCTGACACCAGTCATACGTTTTTTCTTTGACACTACTCGGTTCAAACGAGTAGCAATTTTTCCTCATTATTCTCACCAATGTTTCACCATCACTTTCTCGAATTTGTAGCGGATATTTTTTTAGTACAGCCATATCTGCTCTACGTTCATCAATTTCGTCTTTGCTTGGTATGTATAAAAAGATAGCCAAAATGAACACCATCATCACAGCAACAAACGTGCTGGCAAAAATAAAGATAAGTTTTAAGTTGAGCCTGTTTGTAGCTTCGTTTAATGCCTGAATACTGTTGTTTAATGCACCTGTATGCTTCTTATTTGTGTTTTCTAGCGATTTTTCAGCCTTGTCTAGCACTCCACTAGCGACTTGGTTGTAAAACTGCTCTAATCGCTTCTTATCGTCTGCTATGGCTTCTCGATATTCCTTCATGGATGCCAATAAAATATATAACTGGTCATCTAAATCATTTTGATTACTCATAATGACATTCCGCCTCTACTTAGTTTTTGATATGCCTTGCGGAGTGCTTGCTCGGCTCGTTGTTTATCTAATTCTTGCTGTCGTTTCATTTCCGCTTGGCGTTCCAGTTCTAGACGTTTGGTTTCTTGGTTCTTCTGCCATTGATCAAAACCTTGATCGACACGGTTTAAACCACGCTGTAAAACGCTCTCTTTCTGCTGTTTCTGTTGGTCAAGCTGTTGGGCGTTCTGCTGTTTCACATTGTCATTAAAACGGCTGATTTCAGTGTCTATGCCTTGTCTGCGTAATTGGGTGACTTTAGTGCCTTCATGGATGGTGGCTTGTAGTCCGTTATTCTGATCGGCATAGCTGCGGTGATCTATTTTTTCTCGGTAGCCTGCTCGTTCTAATGCGTGATTGGCTAAATTTGCCCACGTTTCCCGAATCTGTTTAATTTCGTCTTGGGTTGTACCCATACCAAGGCTTTTTCGTTTGGCGTTGCTGAGTTCAATATCGGTTTTGGTGGTCAGGGTGAGTTTATTGTCCGTGTCCAATTCGGCTTTTCGGGTGGTAAGCATGATATGGGCGTGATGATTCTTATCATTACCGCCTTTGCTGGGTTCATGGATGGCTAAATCTGCGATCACTCCATAGCGATCAACTAAGGACCTGGCAAAGTCTTTTGCCAAGTCCTTACGTTGATCAGCGTCTAATTCATCAGGTAGGGCAATGACCCATTCTCTAGCGGTTCGGGCATCTTTACGGTTTTCGGTTTTTTCTGCCAAGTTCCAAAGTTCACCACGGTCAATTTCAATATCTAAATTAGACAGAATTTCAGAATGGGCGACACCGTCTTTTCTCGTAAAGTCATGGGTCAGTCCTGTGCGTTCATCTTCTAGTTTTTCCCCTGCACGATATGCAGATGATGCAACCGCAGTTCGCCCCGAACTTCGGTTCACCGTTTTAGTGGAACAATGATAAATTGCCATGCAGTCGCCTTGGGGTGCTTTTGCTTTTAAAAAATTGCGTAGCAGTTTTTTGGGGTTAAGGGGTGTCCCCTTGCGCAACTTTGACTTGAACTTTGTTCAAGTCGTAAGTGCGCATTTCATGAAAAACACGATAGCATATTACCCGCTTGAATTTCAATTCATAGGGTCTTATGCTTGAGTGGTTTTCTATATTCCGAAATTAACCGTTATGACTAAATCTGCTGAAAATATCGAAAAGAAAATTGAAGCCCAGTTAGAGAAGCTGAAACAGTTAAAAGCACAGAAACAGGCTATTGAAGCAAGAGAACGTACCAAAAAGAAAGAACAGGAGCGCAAGGATGATACTAGGCGTAAAATTTTGCTCGGTTCTTACTTGATTAAGAAAATGCAGGCAAATGAAGCTAATAAAGAAAAAATACTCGCTGAACTCAACGAATATTTAACAGAAAATAGAGATCGACAGCTTTTTGATTTGCCCGACATTGAAGCCTAATTTTTCTTAGCTGTTTGGTTATTCTGTTCGGCTTGATACTCGGGAATGAGCGTGTTTAAAACCTTTTGAATATTGTCTTTGTCCTCTATCTGCAAATGATCCCGATAGTAAATTAAGTCCTGTATTTTGCTTTCCATCTGCATTTTTTCGGTGGGTTTGGCATTTTTGGATAGTCGGGATAATAGGAAGATATAACCGCATATATTTTCCCTCGCAATTTCATAATTTACGATGTCGAGGTATTCAACGGTCACATGCTTTAGATCGGTTGATAGGTTATTTAATTTAATCATGGCTGAAATCCTGATTTTTCTAAAATTGGATAAAGCTCTCTGAATTTTTCAGGCTCTAAAAGCATATCAGCGATACGAATAGCAAATTGTTGGTAGCTTTCTGTACCTTGTGAATATTTCCCCATTTCAGGCATTTCTGACATTTTATTCGCAAATAAATGGCGTTGTGCATCGGTCATTTTTATAAAAAAATCAGGCGTGTTTGGATCTCTTTTTGCTTCAACTTTTGGCTGTTGTTTTTGCTTAAATTTGAAAGAAAAACCTGAAATGATCCGTCCTTTTTTATGCTGTTCATACGTTACAGTAATATCAGTATGCTCATTAATTTGTTTAATTGATGGTTCAAGCACACGCTTTTTAAAGTCACTCATGGCGGTGTATTCACTATCAACAAGACCTAATCTGTTTCTAAACTCACTAAGTTCTAGTTGTGGAACTTTTCCAACTTCACGCCAAGCAATCAGCAATTCATAAAGCCTAGTGGCGTATTTACTGGTTAGGTGAGCAACTTGTTTAGCTTCATATTTTGTAAAGTGTTCTTCCAATCGTGTGATTAAAGGCACTACATCAGGAGCAAAAGTAATTTCTAACAATGCTAGGTCATCTACATAAAATATACGGCTTACCCAGCGAGATCGAACAATGCCGACTTTGCCTGTTTTTTTATATTCGGCTGTATAACTAAATTGACGATTAAACAGATTATTTACAGCTTCTCTCAAAGCTTTATATGACGCATCGGCAGATACATTGAATAGCTTGGCGTAGTCACTAGCATGTATTTCCAGTTTACTATCCGCAGTGATTCCTTGTCCCGATTCTCTAGCATTAATGATAGCTAGCATGATCAAACGTTGTTCCGTTAGCTCTAGGTTGTAACTGGCATTTATTAGAGCATTATCTTTCACGACTAAACTATTTTTCATAAGAAGAACTTATTATTATCTAATTAAAGGACAATGTAATCTAATATCTTTTTAAGGTCAATATTTATAATGTCTTTTAATTAAGAGCAAATGTCCGTTTATACAAGAGCAAATGTCCGTTTATACAAGAGCAAATGTCCGTTTATACAAGAGCAAATGTCCGTTTATATAGTCTGTAACACTTACTACACAAGGGTTTCAACCTGTCTAAAAGCATTAAAAGCTTTAAAAATAATTAAAAGCCTTTCGAGAGGGGAGTGCTAAAAACTGCCCTATGTACTCGCTAAAGCTCGTACTCTATTGAAGCTCGTTCCTCGCTTCGTGGGGCAGTTTTTAGTTAATCCTGTTGTGAAATCTAAAAGCAAAAGCATTTGTAATGTATTCGCTTCGCTCATACTTTTTGAAAAGCAAAAGCTCCAAAGTTCGCACCCATTCGGGATGCTCTGTAGCTACCGTTTAAAATCGAAAGGGAGCTTGTAATCAGAGAAAAGGCGAGGGCGAAATTTTGATGATGCTCAATCGCTCGTAGACACTCGCTCGGTTCTTATTATCTAGGTTTTAATTATTTACTGGAGCTAACCAAAGTTGTGAAACATTGCTTAAATAATAGGCGTGGAACGTGAAAAATCCATAAAAAAGCCCAATCGGGTGTGATTGGGCTATAAACTAGAAACTACAGCATTGATTTCTATAGATAATTATAACGCATTTCGTATAAGGTGTATTATGTTAATTTTAGAAAATCTTCACTACTATTATTTTAAAATAAGCCTTATATCCAAGCATAAAACAAGGTTGTCTAGACTTCTTTTAACAGTAAAGTTATCATAAAACTGAATTTTATTTTTTAGGTAAGTTTATGCATTCTATCCGCATTCGTTAAGACACAACTATTTGCATAGTGACACTATTTTATAATGGTGGGCTTTTGTTGTGTCTTTAAGAATATATGCGGATATATAAAGTAAAAGTATGCTTAATTTATAAGTATGCTTTTAGTGCATAGTTTCCAGTTATAACTTAATTGACTAGCTATTTGTCCACCCTGTGGATGAATAGCTTTTTTTTTGGGAGGACACTGTGATGCTAGCTTTTGTTTTCACCTAAATCCTGTTTGCTGCATAAAAAATTTCAAGAGCTAAACAGGAGTAAATAAAAATGAGTTTAATTATTAAAGCGAGAAACATACGCTTGGATTATGCTGGGCGTGATGTTTTGGATATTGATGAATTGGAAATTCACTCTTATGACCGTATTGGTCTTGTGGGTGATAACGGAGCAGGAAAGAGTAGTTTACTCAAAGTACTTAATGGCGAAATTGTTTTAGCCGAAGCGACATTACAGCGTTTTGGTGATTTTGCACATATCAGCCAACTGGGCGGAATCGAAATAGAAACGGTCGAAGACCGGGCAATGTTATCTCGCCTTGGTGTTTCCAATGTACAAAACGACACAATGAGTGGCGGAGAGGAAACTCGTGCAAAAATTGCTGCCGCATTTTCCCAACAAGTACATGGCATTCTAGCGGATGAACCAACCAGCCACCTTGATCTCAATGGAATAGATCTACTTATTGGTCAACTTAAAGCATTTGATGGAGCATTACTTGTTATCAGTCATGACCGATATTTTCTTGATATGGTTGTAGACAAGATATGGGAGTTAAAAGACGGTAAAATTACGGAATATTGGGGTGGTTACTCGGATTACTTGCGTCAAAAAGAAGAAGAGCGACAACACCAAGCCGTAGAATATGAGCTGATGATGAAGGAACGGGAGCGATTAGAATCTGCTGTGCAAGAAAAACGCCAGCAAGCTAATCGATTAGACAATAAGAAAAAAGGAGAAAAATCCAAAAACTCTACCGAAAGTGCTGGACGACTTGGGCATGCAAAAATGACTGGCACCAAGCAAAGAAAACTGTATCAGGCAGCTAAGAGTATGGAAAAGCGTTTGGCTGCATTAGAAGATATTCAAGCACCAGAGCATTTGCGTTCTATTCGTTTTCGTCAAAGTTCAGCCCTAGAACTGCACAATAAGTTCCCGATTACGGCAGATGGTCTGAGCTTAAAATTTGGTAGCCGTACTATCTTTGATGACGCTAACTTTATAATACCGCTTGGCGCTAAAGTCGCTATAACTGGATCGAATGGAACAGGGAAAACGTCCTTGTTAAAAATGATATCAGAACGTGCTGATGGATTAACCATATCTCCAAAAGCTGAAATTGGCTACTTTACACAAACAGGATATAAATTTAACACGCATAAATCTGTGCTCTCCTTTATGCAGGAAGAGTGCGAGTACACAGTTGCGGAAATTCGTGCAGTATTGGCTTCAATGGGGATCGGAGCGAATGATATTCAAAAAAACTTATCCGACTTATCGGGAGGTGAAATCATCAAACTGCTTTTATCCAAAATGCTTTTAGGAAAATATAATATTTTGCTTATGGATGAACCAGGAAACTATCTTGACCTAAAAAGTATTGCCGCATTAGAAACAATGATGAAGTCCTATGCAGGAACTATTATCTTCGTATCTCATGACAAGCAATTGGTCGATAATATTGCTGACATTATCTACGAGATCAAAGACCACAAAATCATCAAGACTTTTGAGAGAGATTGTTAATGATAGCCAATCTAATCCGAACATTAATTATTGAACTCTTTAAAGGAAATTAAAAATGACAATTCAAGATATTCAATCACTTGCTGAAGCACACGGCTTGTTGCTTACGGACAAAATGAATTTCAATGAAATGGGCATTGATTTTAAGGTCGTTTTTGCTCTTGATACAAAGGGGCAACAATGGTTGCTGCGTATTCCTCGTCGTGATGGCATGAGGGAACAAATCAAGAAAGAAAAACGCATTTTAGAATTGGTAAAAAAACATCTTTCTGTAGAGGTTCCTGATTGGAGAATTTCATCTACAGAATTAGTGGCTTATCCCATACTTAAAGATAATCCTGTTTTAAATTTGGATGCTGAAACCTATGAAATAATTTGGAATATGGACAAAGATAGCCCGAAATACATAACATCTTTGGCAAAAACCTTATTTGAAATCCATAGTATTCCTGAAAAAGAAGTTCGGGAAAATGATTTGAAAATTATGAAACCTTCAGATTTAAGACCTGAAATAGCAAACAATTTGCAGTTAGTAAAATCTGAAATTGGTATAAGTGAGCAATTGGAAACCCGCTACAGAAAATGGTTGGATAATGATGTTCTATGGGCAGATTTCACCCAATTTATACATGGCGATTTATATGCTGGGCATGTACTAGCTTCAAAGGATGGAGCTGTTTCAGGCGTTATTGATTGGTCAACAGCCCATATAGATGACCCAGCGATTGATTTTGCTGGGCATGTAACTTTGTTTGGAGAAGAAAGCCTCAAAACTCTAATCATCGAGTATGAAAAACTAGGGGGTAAAGTTTGGAATAAACTATATGAACAGACTTTAGAAAGAGCAGCGGCCTCTCCTTTGATGTATGGTTTATTTGCCTTAGAAACTCAAAATGAAAGCCTTATCGTTGGAGCAAAAGCTCAGTTGGGAGTTATATAATTTAAAAATATGATTGCTGAGAACTGCCTTGTTTTGAAACTTGGTTGGCTTTAATTAGTTTTTAGTATTCTTTATAGAAAATGCCTCGATCAAGGGGCATTTCTAACAATCATTTAACATAAAATTTCTTATGCGAAATTTCAGCTCGATGCTTTGAAAGATGGCTAAAGCCATGTTTCAAAGTCGGGCAACTTTGCGCTTGCTGTAATTTGATTTGTAATGAGAAAAACCAAGCAAAGTACCGATCAACTAGTATTTTTTAGGGTCGATCTGACACCAGTCATACGTTTTTTCTTTGACACTACTCGGTTCAAACGAGTAGCAATTTTTCCTCATTATTCTCAC
>NZ_VPEY01000052.1:0-7110 GCF_013416935.1 Acinetobacter sp. YH1901141
GCTGTGGCTCACGCTCCAGTAGTCCGGAAGGTAGAGCAGGACTTGGAATAAGAGAATGGCAGTGTGTGGAGTGTGGTACGCTCCATGATCGGGATGTAAATTCCGCACTGAATATTCTTGCGCTCGGGCATGAGCGTCTAGCAGTAGGAATCTCCGTCCTTTAGGTCGGGGAGGATGTCAACTAAAATTTGTCTAAAGCTAGGCGCGAATCACTGCCCCACTCTCTGCATCTAAAATACGGCTAGGTTGCTGGCTTAAACCCAAATCACCATTTAAGTAGTGCAATTGTTGATGGAAATATTGCGTTGTCTCTTGCAAAGAGCGTGCAGGGGCAAGTCCCGCAGGATTGGCACTGGTCGATACAATAAAGCCATCAAAGGCATGGCATAACGCCATACATAAAGGATGATTGGTTACGCGCACCGCTACTTTGGGGTGTTGACCTGTAATCCACTCTGGAATTGCGGCTGTGCTGGGTAATAGCCAGGTGGTTGCTCGATCTGTGGGATAAGTATTCGTCCATGACGCAATTACGCGATCTCGCATTTCGGGGTTTAAATCCTGCAGCAAATGCTCTACTTGTGACAGATGTCCTGCCAGTAAAATCACACCTTTTTCAATCGGACGCTGTTTCAGACGCAAAATTTCCAAAAATGCCTGTTGATTATATGGATCACATCCCAATCCCCAAACCGCCTCTGTAGGATAGGCCAGTACCTGTCCTTGTTGTAGACATGCAGCGGCTTCGGTGACAGAAGTTGTAATCATGGGAGTTTTACCTAAACAGAAACGTGAAATAGGCGCTTATTGTGAACCTTATTTGAGTGGACGACAACGCAGATATAAACCTGATTGTTGTAAACAGAAGCCCATGAGTTCCAGTTCCATTAATGCGCTGGTGAGTGTGGCAATATCTAAATTCAGTTGCTGTGCCAAGTGATCGATGCTTTGTCCGACCCAATCCAGTTGTTGATACAGTGCCAATAAATGCTCGGGAATATGCGGTGTACTTGTATCTGCTGTTTTTGTTGTGGTGGTTTGAAGTATTGCTTCAGTCGGTGGTGTAGATAATTTTGCTTTTGTTGAAGCTGCTGTAGTCTGATTTTGGCTTGATGCTATTTGGTTTTGTTGATATTGCCATTGGGTGGGTAGGGCTAAATCTTCAATCACTTGTTCAGGATGATCCACTAAAATTGCACCTTCACGAATCAATTGATGGCAACCCTGATGAAATTCACTGTAAATATGTCCAGGAATCGCAAAAATTAATTTGCCTTGCTCTGCTGCCAGTTTCGCGGTAATCAGCGAGCCACTATTTAAACTGGCTTCAGCAACAATCACGCCTAAACTTAGTCCACTGACAATACGGTTACGTCGTGGAAAATGTTGCTGTAAGGGCTTAGTCTGTGGTAAAAACTCCGTAATCACGGCACCACCAGATTCTACAATTTTTTGGCGCAGGCTGTGATGTGCACTTGGATAAGTGCTGTCCAAACCTGTGCCCATGACTGCAATGGTACGTTGATGTTGCAAAGCACCTTGATGTGCGGCTTCATCAATACCTTGTGCCAAACCACTATTGATAAAGAACCCTTGTTCACTTAAATAATAAGCAAAATCATAAGCCACTTGCCGACCATGCGGGCTGGCTTTGCGACTGCCGACAATCGCAATTTGCGCTTGCAACAAAGCCTGTGCATTGCCTTGCCCAAATAAAATGGGTGGCTTGTTGGAATAGGGTCGTAACTGATTGGGATAGTCCGCATCGTCCAAAGTTAGAATAAAATCGCACTGCTGTTGCAGTTGATTCAGACATTGTTCAAAGGCGAGTTGCCCTGTTGGGCTGAGATATTCTTTGGCGCGTTGTAGATGGTTGGCATGAATGCGCACATCTGACCATGTGAGGAGGTGTTCGGGCTGCACTGCGGCAGCCACGGAACCATAATGTTGTACGAGTTTGGAAAAACTAGACAGTGAATGTTGAACCAAATACCACAACAAAATGTAGTTGATTTGCTGTGGGCTGAATGAATTCAACATCACCATCTCAAACCGTTTTAGTCGTCCATTCGCGGTGCTTGTAGGCTGGCACCGACTTTAATAGGCAATTCGCTGTCTAAGACATAGGCGTAGCTAATGTGGTCAAAGCTCTTGAAGACCATGATATTGCCAATGCGTTCGCCCGGAAGCTGAACACGTTCTTTGGTTTTCGGGTCGGTGACCACTTCGCCTTTTTGCGCTACGCTAAACACATGACCAGATTGCACGCCATGTAATGTCCCGCGACCAATCGCCACAACACTGTGTTTTGCTGCAGTACCAATCGAACCCATCACACGTAGCACCTGACCACCTGTGCTGACATTTTCAGCATGCGTTGGGTAGAACAAGGTTGGCAGCATTGGGTCATAAATTGGTAAGACGCGATCACCACGACGCACTTCGGCATTGTAGGTATCGGTCAATTCAAGTGTGGTGATGTCATTTTCACCACGTACTGCAATACCTGCAGCAACTTGAGTGAGTTCAATGCCTGCATTGAATTTTTGACCATTGGCATCGGTCAGCATGTACGGTTCGCCTTCACGATATACACCGTAGCGTTGACCTACTTCCAGACCTGCACCACGTGCATACACACTTTGACCTTTAGCAGCTAAAACACGTTGATCAGAAGTACCTAAAATATATGGTGTGCCTTGTAACGCATCTGCGGCAATAATGCTGCTGCGCTCTAACCAGTGTTTGATGTAGTCAAGTGGAATCACAGGAATGGTATTATTTAAAGACTCCACGCGAATTTGCGGCTGTAAATTGGTGCTCTTGCCTGCATAACGACGAATAATGCCTTCACAGCCATCGCCTTCATCTTTACCAATAATAGGGCGACCTTCGTAGGTACACATCAACAAACGGTCACCTGGGAAAATCCAGTGTGGATTTTTTACGTGACGGTTACTTGCCCAAATTTCAGGCCAACGTAATGGGTTGTTCAGGAATTTTTTGGAAATATCCCATAAGGTATCGCCTTTTTTTACCACATACACATTTGGTGCGCTGGCTTTTAAGGCAGGCGGATTGATGTTTCGTGCAGGTGCTGCTTCAGCCACACTGATCGCACTAAGTCCCACTGTGAGACATACCGCAAGTGCTAAAACTTGCTTTTTAAACCCCAAGACACGAAAAGAAGATGTGTCTGTCAAAACCTTTTTCATTATCATAATTCCTAAAATTATGTATGTAGTTGCGTTATAATAACGATCTTACACACATTTTTTTGATGAAGCATTCCTTCATTCGGTTTTTTGATCAATGGCATAAGTGAGGATGTCCCATGGCCTTATTACCTATTTTAAGTTTCCCGGATCCCCGTTTGCGTACCATTGCCAAACCCGTCGAAGAAGTCACCGACGAAATTCGTCAGCTTGCTGCAGATATGTTTGAAACTATGTATGCCGCACCAGGAATTGGTCTAGCTGCGACACAGGTAGATCATCATATTCAGCTGATTGTCATGGATTTATCTGAAAATAAAGATCAACCCATGGTCTTCATTAACCCCAAAGTTACCCCATTGACTGAAGAGACCCAACCGTATGAAGAAGGGTGTTTGTCAGTGCCTCAAATATACGACAAAGTTGAGCGTCCGTCACGTGTAAAAATTGAAGCGATTAACCTTGAGGGTCAAACCTTTGAGCTAGAAGCAGATCAACTTCTCGCTGTTTGTATCCAACATGAAATGGATCACTTAAATGGTAAATTATTTGTCGATTATTTATCACCACTCAAAAGACAGCGTGCCCGTGAAAAAGTGGAAAAAGTAGTGCGCCAGCGTCAGAAAGAAAAAGTTGCTGTGAAGCGTTAAAACAAACAACCATCTAGTTGTCCATGTTTAGACCAAAGCATAAAAATCAGCCCAATTTCGATTGGGCTTTGTTATACTTGCGCCACACAAATTCAGGATAGATGTTTTTGTTGTTGCGTAGTGGCTTACTGCTTTCATTTATCGCAGTTTTTTTACAGATTGCTGTATTTTTACAGCCTTTGCTGCCTGAGCAATATCAAGTTGCGCCAGTCTGTGAAACCATCACGCGTGCACTTTTGTTGCCACAAGCCCACGCCGTGCATACAAATTCTTCGCATACTGCACATTCATCTACATCACAGACCGATGATCAACAACTGACTGCACAGCATGGACATCATCATCACGATGCTTCACACCAATGTCAGTATTGTACGGTCTATGGCAACTTGGTCTTGCCACCTGAATTAGAGCTTAAAGAAGTGCTTGATCGCATTCAGGTACGTCTTTTGGCTTTCCAAAAACGTTTTCAACACGTTTGGTTTGCACTTCAGCAACTCTTTTTACTTCCGCAGGGACGTGCTCCACCTCACTTTGCATAAATTCAATGTTTTTCGGGTCTGCTTTGACCCTAACTGTATTTATGTTTTGAAGTGAGAAATAAAATGGCTCAGCCTAAATTTTTATTACAGCCCATTGCGGCTGCAGTTTGTGTTGCCTGCTATTCAGCAAGTGCGTTTGCCGATCAAAGTATGCTGTCTGCGAATACGCATAGTCTTGCGCCTATTGTTGCAACCGCACAACAGGGCAATGATGCCAATGGTTTGGTGGTTCGTGCTAATCCAAAACAACCCATTCAGCCGATTCCAGCCACAGATGGTGCAGACTATTTGCAAAGCATAGTTGGCTTTAGTGCTGTCAACAGTGGTGCGGGTACCAATGGCGATGTGACCTTCCGCGGCATGTTCGGTTCACGTATTAAAATTTTAACCGATGGTTCTGAAAACTTAGGCGCATGTCCTAGCCGTATGGATTCGCCAACTTCTTATATTTCACCAGAAAGTTTTGATGAAATTACCGTGATTAAAGGCCCGCAAACGGTGCAATATGCCAACACGGGTTCGGCAGCAACGGTGTTGTTTGAGCGTAAGCCTGAACAATTTGGTGAAGGTCAAAACTATCGTGGACAAGCCAGTGTTTTGATGGGTTCATTTGGTCGTTTGGATCATAATGTTGAAGCGGCTGCGGGTGATGAGCATAAATACATCCGTTTAAACGCCAACCGTTCTGTGGCAGACAGCTATAAAGATGGCAATGGTACAACTGTTCCTTCAGATTGGGAGCGTTGGAATGCCGATGTGGCTTTAGGTTGGACACCCGATGAAAATACTTGGCTTGAGCTGACAGGTGGTCGTGGTGATGCCGAAGTGGTTTATGCAGGCCGCATGATGGATGGTTCTGAATTTGACCGCGAAAGTTTGGGTTTACGTGTAGAAAAGTATAATGTCTCAGATGTGATTCAAAAAATTGAAGCGCAAGTGAACTATAACTTTAATGATCACGTCATGGATAACTATAGCTTACGCCCAAAACCGAAGATGGAAATGGCAACCAATGTGGCACGTAAAACCTTAAATGCACGTGTTGCTATGACCAGTGAATGGGAAAAAATCAAACTGATCTCAGGTATTGATACACAAAATAATGAGCATAGTATCCGTAAAACCACCAATGGTGTGGTTTACCAAAATATGCCTCGTATGAAAGATATGAAATTCCAATCCATCGGTGCATTTGGTGAGCTCACTTATGATTTAGGTGGTGATAATCAATTTGTCACAGGGCTACGTCTCGATCAGATAGGTGTAAAAGATCTCCGTCAAGATTCAATAATGAAAGGGTACGGCTTAAAACGCGATAAAACTTTACCAAGTGCTTTTTTGCGATTTGAGAATATTCATCCTGAACATGAGGATGGCAAAACTTACATTGGTTTAGGTTATGTCGAGCGTATGCCAGATTATTGGGAACTATTCAGCCCTGAATTGGGTAATGGCAATCCAAATACCTTCAAAAGCATCGATACAGAAAAAACTTTACAACTCGATTTAGGCTATCAACATACGCATGGTCATTTCAGTTCTTGGGCATCTGCTTATACAGGTTTGATTCAAGATTTTATTTTGACCAAATACAATGCCAGTGATAAAGCAGAAACGAGAAATGTCGATGCTGTGATTGCCGGAGTCGAAGCAGGAATTGGTTATCAGTTTACCGATGCGGTTCAAGCAGATGTGAGTGCTATGTATGCGTGGGGTGAAAACACCACAAACAATACGCCGTTACCACAAATTTCACCTTTGGAAGGACGTTTAAACCTGCGCTATGTTCAGGATAAATATACTTTAGGTGCATTATTACGTGTTGTTGATGGTCAAAGTCGTATTAGCGAACGTGAAGGTAATATCGTGGGCTATGATGTGAAAGAAAGCAGTGGCTTTGGCGTATTGTCTTTAAACGGCAGCTATAACCTCAATAAAAGTGTTGATGTGTCTGTGGGTATTGATAACGTACTGGATAAAACTTATACCGAGCATCTAAACAAAATGGGTAATGCGGGTTTGGGTTTTGCTGCGAATGAGCAATTTAATAATATTGGTCGTAACTACTGGGCGCGTATCAGTATGAAGTTCTAATTTGAACTTTATTTAAACCAAAAGCAGGGCTTAGGCTCTGCTTTTTACTTTTTTATTAGAATAATTTCATATAAAACAATAGATTAAATCTTGTGATTGTATTTTGAAGAATTGCGCAGATTTTTATTAAAATAAATTTATGAGATAAAACAGTGGCTTATCTGTTTTGGGGTTTATAAAATAAACACTCGATATATTTCTTTTACAAAAAGCCTTGCATGGCAAAATATTTGGCCTATAATGCACATCCATCGGCGGCGATGTTGATAAAAACTTGTTGAAAAACAATAGCTTGGTTGATTGATTTAAGATTAATTGAGTTTGTTTTGAGTAGATGGGTTTGAAAATAAAATCAACATTGCATGTTGACTTTATGGAAATAAAGCGTAATATAGCCGACCTAGCTTGATGCTGACGAAGCATCGAGAAGATCATTAAGAGATTATGAAGAACAACTTGTGTGGATTTTTACTGATTGATTGATCGAAAATATTTCATTGATTGATTGGTTTAAATTACTCGAAGTTTATTTGAGCGAAATTTAAGTCAGAAAATTGATGAGCCAGATTTGGAAGTTTAGATTAAAACTTCAAAATGATTTTAACTGAA
>NZ_VPEY01000053.1:0-5624 GCF_013416935.1 Acinetobacter sp. YH1901141
TACTCACCCGTCCGCCGCTAGCTCAGTTACCGAAGCAACCTCGCCCGCTCGACTTGCATGTGTTAAGCCTGCCGCCAGCGTTCAATCTGAGCCATGATCAAACTCTTCAGTTAAAATCATTTTGAAGCTTTAATCTAAACTTCCAAATCTGGCTCATCAATTTTCTGACTTAAATTTCGCTCAAATAAACTTCGAGTAATTTAAACCAATCAATCAATGAAATATCTTCGATCAATCAATCAGTAAAAATCCACACAAGTTGTTCTTCATAATCTCTTAATGATCTTAATTTCTGCCTCGTCAGCAGAAATTTTAACGCAAAACACTTCTAACAACTCAACCCTGTAAGCTAAGTTCGTAGGCTGTTTCGCGTCGGGATGGGTGCATTCTAGGGGATTTCAAAATCTTTGCAAGCCCCAAATTAGAATATTTTTCACGTATGTATTTTTTTTCTACAAAAATGCTTGGTTTTTTAATTTTTTAGCTATTTTTTCATCAAATTTAAATAAAAACTCTCCTCTACAATGCAGAGAGGACTTTTTTTATCCATACTTTTATGGGTTCAAATCGGTCAAGTTTTGAAGACTGCAATCAACGATTGCCAATGTATATGATTCGTTTCATCTTACGACATCTAAAAAATTTTACATCTCAGTTAAAAATGCTTTTGCATTATCCAAAATAATATTCCTACATACGGCGTACATCTAGCATTGATTTCATGTCAGCTTGGTGGTTTTGTCCGTTAATTCAAAGTTGATGCTTAGCATTTGCATTACCGACTTCAAGTTGACAAACCTACTCTTCTATTCGGCAAGTTTAGATCGCGCCATCCACATGCACTACTTACAAGATGTTTTACCATATATAAGTAGCTTTGAAATTTGAATTAGGTCTTAAAGTTTTAAGAATATTTTTATAAAACAAAGAGAAGTAATCTTACATTTTACCTTTAGATATAAAATACAACAAAACTAGAGGCAAAAAAAAGAAAGAGATCTCTCCCAAAATCTCTCCCTCGGAGTTGAATCTATATGCGATCCATATATCGTTATTATAGTTATACGAAAAAAAAGAGTCCCCTGGGGAAGGGACTTGTAAATTGTGGAGCTATAGTTATAAGTACCCTCTAGATCTGTTTTGTACACTGTGTCTAGATGGGTAAATCTTATACATAACTGAGCAAAAATGCAAGCTGCTTGGCAAAATTTAAGTGTTGTTTTTATAAGGTTTTTTTTGAATTTACTTATTCATATAATTAATATACCAAACAGAAAATAAAAGCAGACCGAAGCCTGCTTTTATTTCAATCACTTAGAATGGATCTAGTCCGTAAATGTGACTTTGGCAATGGCTTTTTTACCCGCCTGAATAATATATGTTGCGTTTTCTTTGACCGAGAAACCTGCATCAACCACATTCCAATCTACTTTTACTGCGCCACGTGCAACAGCATCTTTGGCTTGTGCGGCATTTTTGGTTAAACCTGCAGCACGTACAATAGAAGCAATAAATAATTCACCACCAAATTCAGCACGTGAAATCGTCACTTCTGGCGTACCTTCAGGTAATTCACCTTCGGTAATGATATTACCTGCACCTTTATGGGCATTGGCTGCAGCTTCGCTGCCGTGGAAACGCTCAACCAATTCGAGTGCCAAAATCTTTTTGATTTCTTGAGGATTACGACCTTCTGCCATTTCTTTGAGCAACACTTCAATTTCATCCATCGACTTGAAGCTGAGTAATTCAAAATAGCGCTCAATCAGACCATCAGGCATCGACAAGACTTTTTGATACATCGCACCCGGTGCATCAAATACGCCAATATAGTTGCCTAAAGATTTAGACATTTTATTCACGCCATCTAAACCTTCAAGAATTGGCACAGTAATACAAACTTGCGCTTCCTGATCATAACGACCTTGCAAGGTACGTCCCATCAACAAGTTAAAGGTCTGGTCTGTACCGCCCAATTCTACATCGGCTTGTAATGCCACCGAGTCATAACCTTGTACCAACGGATACAAAAATTCGTGAATCGCAATCGGTTGCTGGTTGTTATAACGCTTGGTGAAGTCATCACGTTCCAACATACGCGCTACGGTTTGCTGCGATGCCAACTGAATTAAGTCTGCTGCAGTTTTTGTTGCAAACCATTCAGAGTTAAACACCACTTTGGTTTTATTTGGATCAAGAATTTTAAAAACTTGTTCCTGATACGTTTTGGCATTTTCCAAGACTTTTTCACGTGACAACGGCGGACGTGTAGCACTTTTACCTGTTGGGTCACCAATCATGGCAGTGTAATCGCCAATCAAGAAAAATACTTCGTGACCTAAGTCTTGGAATACTTTTAATTTATTGATTAATACCGTATGCCCCAAGTGTAAATCAGGTGCAGTCGGGTCAAACCCCGCCTTAATTTTTAAAGGACGATTCTCTTTTAATTTCTTTAGAAGATCTTCTTCAGAAATAATTTCATGCGTGCCTCGTTGAATGAGAGCAAGTTGTTCTTCAGCCGGCAGGAAATTTGACATCACGAAATCCAAACACATCAGTTATTCAATTTGTGCGATATACTAACACTTTTTCAGCATATTGCAGGCTATAGAATAACCATGACAGCGATCTATATTGGGGTAATGACGGGCACAAGTATGGATGGTGTCGATCTTGTTGCTGCTTCTTTTGATCCACTGCAACTCCACGCGACCCTGACTTTGCCGTTTGATCCCGATTTACGTGACGAACTCATGGCACTGACTTTGCCAGGTGACAATGAAATTGACCGCATGGGCAAAGCAGATGTGGCTTTAGCCACCATGATTGGACATGGTATTAACAGCCTGATTGAAAAAAATAAACTGGATAAATCTCAAATTAAAGCGATTGGTTCGCATGGCCAGACCATTCGTCATCGTCCTGAACATGCTTTTACTTTACAAATTGGTGATCCGAACATCATCACCGAAATCACCCAAATTCCTGTAATTTCAGATTTTCGTCGTCGTGACATGGCTGCAGGCGGACAAGGCGCACCGTTAGTGCCCGCTTTCCATCAAAACTTATTCCAACATCCGAGTATTCATCGGGTAATTTTAAATTTAGGCGGCATTGCCAATGTCAGTTTGTTGCCTGCAGGACAGCCCGAAGCAGTATCGGGTTTTGATACAGGGCCTGCCAATATTTTAATGGATGCTTGGTGTGAGCGTTACACAGGACAACCTTATGATGAAAATGGCAATTGGGCTGCGTATGGACATCCGATTCGCAGCTTGTTAGATCGTTTACAAGCCCATGCTTTTTTCTCTAAAGAACCACCCAAAAGTACAGGGCGCGAAGACTTTAACTTGGAATGGCTAGATGAACAGGTTGCCGATTGGCGCAATGATGTGGAATATGACGAGCTGGAAGATAATCCTGAAAATATTCAAGCGACTTTATTAAAGCTCACCACCCGCGCGATTAAAAAAGCCATTTATCGTTCAGGCATGGATACAGGTGAAGTCTATGTCTGTGGCGGTGGTGCCTATAATTCTTATTTGCTAGAGCAATTGCGCTGGCGTTTGCGCAAACATCAATGGACTGTACAAAGTACAGCCGATTTAGGGCTAAACCCAACATGGGTCGAAGCCACCGCCTTTGCTTGGTTGGCAATGCGTTTTTGTCAGCAATTAAGTGGCAATTTACCTGCGGTCACAGGGGCTAAAGGTGATCGCATTTTAGGTACCATGACTTTGGTTTAAGGATGCACTTTTAAACCAGATCAGTAGCAACAAAAAAGCCTTTCCTCTTCTATATAGGAAAGGCTTTGATCATTTTGAGTGCATCAATCTACTTTTTCAGATGCTGATACTCAAAAATATTTAAATCATACTTAGATTGAGAATGAAGAACCACAACCACAAGTCGTGGTTGCATTCGGGTTTTGTACCACAAAACGCGAACCTTCCAAGCCTTCAATATAGTCCACTACCGAGCCAACTAAATATTGATAGCTGAGTGAATCGACCAGCATTTTTACATCGCCATTCACAAATTCTGCATCATCTTCATTTTGGCTTTCCGCAAAGTTAAAGCCATAAGAAAATCCTGAACAACCGCCACCTGTCACATATACACGTAGCATTAAGTCTTGATTACCTTCACTGTCACGCAATTGGCGAACTTTTTTAGCAGCGTTGTCGGTGAGCTCAAGTGCTTGGGCATTCATGATGGATTTTCCTCAGGTACAATTCAGATGTCTTTTCTGCAAAAAGACCACTTATCAAGTATAGCATACTCAATATTGGGACGGTGATGCAGAATTAAAGTGAATTCTGAGTAATTACCTCAAGATTCTCCAATTATTTGTAATTTTCGTCCTGCAAGCCACATTCAAAATTGGTTGGCGCTTCTTTACAGCGGAATTGCCACAATAATTTCATCATGCGTTTGTCATAAACACCACGTTTAGTTAAATCAATCCGCGATTCACGCATCATTTTTTGATAACCCGGTTGATCTGCTGCAGGCACTTGCATCCAATATTTTGCAGGAATATCGGCTTTCATTTTGCCTAAAATACCAAAGGCACGTGGTAACTGCCCTTTCACCCATTCACGTGATTTTTGCCCAAAACCTGCAGGGAATTTATCTGGGCGGATAATGATATTGCCCGTGACCTGTAAAATTGGATAATTCACAATCGCGCCTTTAGTGCCTAAGCCTTTATGTAGTTCCAAAGGACGGAATACTGCAGCAGGCGCACCAATAATATCGACCTGACCATTGTTAAATTTACTGCCAAAATTGGTGACATCGGCACTTACTGCTTGCGCACCAATTTGCTGTACCATAATTTTTTGCGCTTGGTCATAATCTAAAACAGCAATTTTTTTCCCCGCGGCTTTGGCGACACTATTAATACTGCGGTCATTCACCATCAAAAAGGCATCACCCACAGGAATGACACCTGCGACTTCATACTGACCATTGCGCATATATTTGGCAAAAGCAGGACTCGCCAAACCTTGCATGACTTTAACTGCCAGTTTTAAATCTGGAATCGCACCAATTGCATCTAATGAGCCTGTAAAATGGTTAAATTGACGACCACGCATGCCCGTCACACTAATACCATCACATTTTCCTGCTTTAAAATCTTCTGCAATCACGCCTTCGTTTTGACCTACGCGTAACTCAATTTCTGCGCCCCAGTTTTTGGCCGCCAATTGATAGTCTTGCATTAAGTTATAGACATCACCGTTTTTACCGACCAAGTCGAATACACAGACCACTTGCTTAGCCTGCACTGCACTGGCGGCTAAAGACAAGCCTGCACCGAATAATAAAGCTTGCGTCCATTGTTTCATTTTATAGTTCCTTCCATTTTTTGTTTTTCTGGTCAAAATTGATTCAAACCTTCAATTTTGTAGCACTGTACTTTTCATCAAGCTAAGATTAGCGAATTTTGATCTTTGGCTGATATGACTCAATTGACGAATCTTTCAATTTGACATCCTCCCCGACCTAAAGGACGGAGATTCCTACTGCTAGACGCTCATGCCCGAGCGCAAGAATATTCAGTGCGGAATTTACATCCCGATCATGGAGCGTACCACACTCCACACACTGCCATT
>NZ_VPEY01000054.1:0-5215 GCF_013416935.1 Acinetobacter sp. YH1901141
CTAGACAAAATGACACCAAATGAGTTTTACTATGATCAGCTACCCCAACAAAACAAGGTGGCTTAACTAGAGCGGAATATCACTTATAAATACGCTTTTAGTTGTTCAAACAAGTGGAACCACCTCTGTTTGTAATGATATTTTATAAAATTCAATATTAGATCTGCAGAGAAAAACTTATCAAACTAAGTATTGGCTAGTCTTTTTCTTCGAAAAACTTATCAAACGAAGTATTAAGTTAATCTTTTTCTTCAACTTCTTCCTTAAACTCAAACAAATCATTCATCGTACAGTTAAAGTACTTACACAACTTATCGGCGACTGGTAATTCAATACGTACAGCACGGTCATAATACATACTTGTGAGCGTGTTGCGATTGATACCTGTTGCATGCACCACTTCACTTAATTTTAAAATTTTTCTATCGCCCATGAGGCTAGATAACTTACAAGTAATCATATTTAAATTAATTTACAAAAAATAACTTGCTGTGGGTTATTTGAAGTTGTTGACTGAGTAATACTTTGCTAAAATTAACCTACAGCAGGTTATTACAACTTATAGAAAGTATATTTTATCCATTTCAACTAAATTATAACTTTTTAAATATAAGGATTGAACCTGCATTAGATTATTTTGTGGAGATGACCGCCGTGTTACCAAATGAGTTATTGATCAGCCAGCAAGCTCGTGACTTAGGAAATCAATTAATTAAAGAAATGAACATCAATAGAAGTTATGGAATGGCTAATTTTCTTGGAGTAAATACTTGCTATGATAATCATCAGGCTGTACTTATTTGGACATTTCAACTGCTTGAAAGGGAACCTGCCTTAAATGAATTAGCAGAAATTAAAAAATATTTTCTTTTAATCTTTCCAGATAGTGTTTATCAATTAGCCTAAGTTGTTTTTAAAATTAATTTATTAAATAAAAAGCACTAAATCAAAGAAAGCTTTATTTAAAAATACCTATTAATTCAAAAACATACCATTTACTGAATATATGAAGCATAGGTTCCTGCTCTATCACTCACTCGTACTAAAATTACATCGCTCTTTTTACTGATACTAAACAATTTATGTCCACGCCACGTTCTGCGGCTTCGAGGGCTAGTTTTTGTTGAACCACTGAGAACAAGGACAACAAACTGCCTACTATATTTTCCCGGAGAGTGGTGTAGGAACTTTTTCATTATTGCTAATCATATCAGCGACAACATCAGCAACGAGCTCCTCTATTCCTGAGAATGCTTTAGACTGATCCGCATCAAGCCAAGACAATGATGGAAACTCAGCACATCATTCGTTTAAGACCTATTTTAATGACGGCACTGGTCGCAAGTTTAGGTTTTATTCCAATGGCGTTAAACACTGGAATTGGTGCAGAAGTACAACGACCACTAGCAACAGTTGTTATCGGCGGTATTGTATCTTCTACAATTTTAACTTTGTTTGTATTGCCTATTTTATATCAATGGGCGCATGGCTCTGAGAGTAGCAAACAGCAATCCGACGAAATTTAAAATCAAAAAAAGCAGCTTAATTACTAGGTTATGCCTAATTAAGCTGCTTTTAATATTGTATGCCCAACATTTTATTGATAAAGCTTACTGCGCTTCATCCCGACAATTTTCATTTAAAAACTCAAACTCTATCGTTGTATGCGATAAATGATAGGAAGATAATTTAGCTGCAACTTCTTGTTTAAGCCTAATTAATTCTTTAACGTCAAAGTTGTCACTCAGCTCAAGGTGCGCTGTTAAAACGTGACTTTCACCATCTAGTGACCAAAAGTGCATGTGGTGGATACCATTAACTTCAGGAAATTCCATTAGTGATAGTTTAATACGCTTTTGAGTCTCTTTATCGGGTGCAGCTTGAAGAAATAAAACGAGTGTTGATTTCAGGTTTTTGAAAACATTAAACAAGATGAACAGCGTGAACCCTATTGATAAAAGGGGATCTAATATCGGCAGTTCAGCGAACAACAGTACGATAGAGACTATAAGAACGGCAACCCATCCAAGTACATCTTCAAGAAGGTGCCATGTCAGCACTTTCTCATTTAATGTTTCACCCGCTTTTAATTTTAATACAGCATATCCGTTAACGGCAACGCCGAGTATCGCTAGCCCTAACATCCCCTCGACTACAGGCATTTCAGGATTGGACAGCTTTGGAATTGCTTCAAATAAAATCCAAATTGAGCCAATGATTAAAACAATACTGTTTATCAATGCGCCAAAGAGAGTAAGTCTACGATAACCATAACTAAACTTATCTGATGCTTCTTTATCTGAAAAACGACTTAAAATCCACGCAAAACCTATTGAAAGACTATCACCAAGATCGTGAACTGCATCTGCCATTATCGCCGTACTGTTAGTGAGCCAACCACCTATAAATTCGATAATAGTGAATGTCACATTAAGGAAAAATGCCCAACCAATACGGTCATCTTTACCATGTTGATGACTATGATTATGGTTGTGCATTTTGTACCTCTAGTACTTTTCTATTTCTTAGTTTTGATACATTCATATTAATCAAGTGACGTATCAAGCGTTGATATATCCAGCGTTTGAACCCCGACAAGTTAGTCCCTTTTTCGAGATAGAACTCATCAGGGGAATCATAAAGCCCAAAGTCATCATGAATACCTTCTTTTTGAATATAGGTATTTTCTCCACGCCAATCTGTATCTGGTGATGAAAAGCACTTTGTTGCAACACCATAACCACAAAAATCATCTTTTACAAACTGATAAGCGGCACCAATTTTGTTGAAGTTATCCAAGTTTTTCCACCTACGTTGATCGATCAAGGATTGGATATCTTTGTGTTCAAAATTAACGATATTCGTATTGTTTAAATATTTCTCAGTCATTTTTTATATATCCTTTTCGTTGCATACTTATACTATAGACTCTATAGTAACTATAGAGTCAAATGTCTGGGGGAAATTGATGAAAATAGGCGAATTGTCAAAAAAATCGGGCTGTTCAATACAAACGATTAGATATTATGAAAGAGAAGGATTACTGTTAAATCCAAATCGTTCAGAAGGTAATTTCAGGCTGTATGATAGCAAAGCACTTAAACAATTGGAATTCGTAAAGCATTGTCGCAGCCTAGATATATCACTCAATGATATTAAACGTCTTATCGAATTAAAAAATAAGCCAGAAGAAAGCTGCTCTAGCGTTAATGCATTAATTGATCAGCAACTTGCACTAGTGAATAAACGCATGAAAGAATTAAGGGCGCTTAAAGCTGAATTACAACAAATGGCTAGTGCTTGTGGTTCGAACAACCCAACATACTCATTATATTCTGCTGACCATGTAACACGGCAAGTATATTGTTTACTATCCATTTGAAACCCCATAATGTTTTAAGTCTATGTATAAAAGTACGATTTTCACTTAGCAGTACTTAAATAATCACCCCACCACTGCATCATTTCAGTCCGCTGGGCTAAATAGTCAGCGTGATTATAGCTGGCACGGGTACGGTTCTTATCAATATGTGAAAGTTGTGCCTCAATCCAGTTATCCTGGAACAAACCTGAGTCATTCAAAATGGTACTAAAAGTGGAACGTAGTCCATGAGAGGATAATTGATGTTTTCCATAGCCCATCTTACGTATAGCCATATTTAATGTATTAAAATGAATCGGTTGATTATGTTTCCGTGGGCTAGCAAAAATGTACTTTTCACCGTATGACCATTGCATGACGTCTTTTAAAATATCTAAAGCCTGATCTGAAAGTGGAACTAAGAAGTCGGGAATCTCATGGCCTAATATGACTTTTCGTCGAAACTGTTTAATATGCAAGGCAGGTATTTTCCAGACTTTTTCATTTAAATCAAAATGATGAGGCTCAGCCAATAACAATTCAGCCCCTCGCACGCCAGTATGTAATTTGAACAGCAGTGCTTTTTTAATAATCGGATGGGCATCCAATTTTTGTAATTTATACTTAAAATCAGATATATCCTCCGCTTTCAAATACGGATAATTTTTCTTGATTTTACTGTTAATGGCGATTTTATTTAAACCATGCGCGATGTTGAATTCACAATAACCCATCGCTACAGCGTAGTCATAAATTTGGTTCAAATAACTACAAGCTTTCTTGACAGGTTCTTTTACTTGGCGTCCCTCTATTTTTTTGATTACTGAAACCAGGTCATAACGCTTGATGTTTTGAAAAGGTAGATCCTGAAGGTCTGGATAAATATCTTGCTGTAAGCATCTTTCTGCTAACTGTAGTACACCACAGCGGGGTAGATCGTTGAAGGCATTTTTCAGTTTGAACTGTAACCACTCCTCCCCGACCTTACCAAAGGTGATGACATTAGAGGCAGTATCTTGTTCAAAACAGAAATCATTGTCTTTAAAGTCATCTCTGACTTGTCGTGCCTTTTTCAGCGATAAATCAGGATAACGACCTAACTGAATGCGTCGACGTTTTTTAGTTTGTGGATCTGTATAGCGATAGCACCAAGATTTTCTTCCACTCGGCTCAATCTTCAGGCTAAGCCCATCTTCATCGGATAAAAAACTGGTTTTTTCCTTACAATGAGCTTGGCGAACTTTAATTTCAGTAAGACTCATGGAATTTAAATGAAACCTAACAATGGGTTGATTGGATCAATTATATCAAAATAGAACGCTTTATGTATGATGCGTACACTACGCATCATATATATTTGTAATATATTGTTTTATATATTTAATATTTTAAGTATTTGTATTTTAGTAACCATTATAAGTACCACCTCTTCTTTAAGTTCCCAACAACTCACTTTTTCTGTCATCAATGTTAAATAAGTCTTGTGCTTTAAATTCTTAGATGACCTCCTCTACCCTTTATTATCATTTTTATAAAAGTAACTATATGTACTCATTAAAATTTGTAGAGCTCAAAAACAAAAAAGACCGCTATATAGCAGTCTTTTAACTTAATTAAATAATAATTAATTCATTTTCATCATAAGTGCATAAGCATCACGTTTGTTTTGACGCAATGATTCTATCTCGGACTTCGTCAGCTGTTTTACGAGAGTAATTAACTATAACTAAAAATATAGACAAATATTTGCATAAGTTCTCATTTTGTCTATGTCGATTCAGTAGTGGCAAGGTGGGTATTTATTAGAGATTTAAATGATTATCTTTTGTATTTTAGGTGAGTGTCTTGGTATAT
>NZ_VPEY01000055.1:0-4989 GCF_013416935.1 Acinetobacter sp. YH1901141
ATTCGAGGGTTTGATCAAACAAATATCTTTAAGGCTTTAGATGAGCTGGACAGACGTAGAGAGTTGCAACTGGAGCAACAACGTAAAAATGACAGGAGTTATTCACCTAGATTTTGATACTTTTTTTCTGCGGAGCATTGCCTTTGCAATGCTGTCCTCGAAAAAAAAGCATCTTCAAAAGGTCGCATATTTGCGACAATTTGTCGCAATATTTTGTTTTGAAAATCAGTCATTTGACAGCAATTCAAAAAGGTGTAATATTTTCATCAGGCGAAAAAAAAGCAGGTCTGCAAACCCGCTTTTTTCTCTTTGTTAAACAAACGCTTAAAGCATCCGTAAAACTCAAATTCGATACTTGTATTTTACTGATGTTTTGAGCCAATGCAACACTTGGACGTGTTTCATGCTCAATAAAACGCAATTTTCAGACGATTTTTACGAAAAACTCCCAAAAAAACCGTATTGCTCGGATGATTTAGGGTACGGGGTGGTTATTCGCCCAAAACGTACCGCAATCCAGAAGCCATATATTCAGCATAATCCCCCTTGTCTTGTTAGCTCGTTGGTGTTCGATATAGACCGCCAAGACGCTTATTTTGCGTGGTCTGACGCAAATTTACCGACCCCAACGTGGATAGCCAAAAATCGCCAAAATGGACATGCACATATTGGCTATATGCTTTTAGCTCCAGTGTGTACCACGCATCGAGCAAAGCAGAATGTCATACAGTACCTTGCCAAGATTGAGCAGGCGTATAGCTTGGCGTTAGGTGCAGATCGTGGCTATACGGGGTTAATCACTAAAAATCCATGTCACGGAACATGGGAAAATCATACCTTTGGCGTTCAACCATACGATCTAAATTATTTAGCCGATTTTGTAGAGCTTCAGGAACTAAAAACCGACTTAAAAGAGGTTTCAGGGCTTGGGCGGAACTGTATGATGTTCGATACAGTTAGATATTGGGCATATAAGGCGATTAGAGCGCATCGAGGCAGTACGTTTGCTATTTGGCTAGGGAAAGTCTTAGAGCAGTGCCAGAACGCAAATAGTGCGTTTATAGAGCCATTGCCGTATAGCGAAGTCAAAGCCACTGCCAAGTCCATTGCTCGATATTGTTGGAAGAAAGACGGTTATCACTACCAGGAATTCATAGACCGTCAAAGTAGAAAGGGTAAATTAGGGGGTATCCAGTCTGGGATTATTCGAAGG
This sequence comes from Acinetobacter sp. YH1901141, assembly GCF_013416935.1. NCBI lineage: Bacteria > Pseudomonadati > Pseudomonadota > Gammaproteobacteria > Moraxellales > Moraxellaceae > Acinetobacter > Acinetobacter sp. YH1901141. The sequence continues at coordinate 1,214 of NZ_VPEY01000055.1, forward strand.
AAAGATAGTGTAACGGAAAAAAAGCCTTGGCTGATTTTAGGTATCAGTAGAGCAACTTACTACAGAAGATTGAAAGATGAAAAAACTAAATAAACCGTTACTTTTAGGCTGTATTTCATTAGATGATTTTATTTTTAATTTTTCAATTATTTATATGGTTGGTTATCCCGTTAATTATAGTATTCCAATCTTCAAAGTGTAATTCGTGTCCTGTTTTTTTAAGTATAACTAATTTTGATTTTTCTATCCTTTCAAGTAAAACATCTGTGTTTTTAAAGTGGCATATTAAATCATCAGTACCATGTATGATTAAAGTCGGCTGTTTAATTTCGTCTAATCTATTCCAATACTCTTCACCCCCTTGTAATGTAGCGTGATTGAACATACTTATATAATTGTTGGCTCTATTAAACTCAGCTCTTATTAAGTTTTCACATTTTAATTTGTCAAATTGCTTTCTTCCACTCATTAAAGCAGAGCCTTCAATCATATAGTTCACGACACTATCTTCATTTTCCCAATCAACAGTCTCCGATTTTCTGTGAAAGTCCAGAATTCTTGTGTCCATTTCAGGAATGTTTGGGTTAGAATCTCCCCAAGGTCCTGTAGATAAAAGTATTAATGATTTTACTTTATCTGGATATTTTATTGCAGCAATTTGACAAATTAGCCCACCTAAAGACATACCTAAAAAATGTGCTTGTTCAATATTGTAACCGTCTAAGATTGAAATTGCATCGTTTGTCAAATCAACAATATCGTATGTTGATTTACCTAACTCATAGAAAGTTGATTTTCCGACATCTCTGTTGTCGTAACGAATTACGAAAAAACCTTTTTCTGCTAATTTTTGGCAAAACTTTGTGTCCCAATAAAGCATTGAAACTGTCGCTCCTGCAACTAATAAAATTGTAGGGTTATATTCAAATCCAAAACTTTCTGTATAAAGACTAATGTTGTTCGCTGTAATTATTTTATCTTTCATTTTTTCCTGTATTTCCAATAGTCAATCATATAACAAAGTAAAATTTTACCCAGATAGCAAAAACTTAAGAACAGCGGTGAATTGCTCCTGTCATTGTTGTTCCATTCTCACCCTAGCCTAGCATAGATTTTGGCTACGAATACAGATTCTAATCAATTTTATTGAGACACGAAGCCTAAATCAGATATCAGCCCTCTTGGGTGCTTTTTTCCCTTTTCATTTTTAAAAATTATTATTTAAGGGAATGAGCAACGTCTGTGGACAATCGCAAGCGACCGTAAAACCTGATCTGTGCCTAAACACGATGCACAACTCCACATAACGATAAAGCAGTTATACGTTGAGTTGCACACAGGTTAGATCACAGGGTTTTCCTTTGTCCACAGACTTACCATGACTTGCTTAATTGAATTACGTCTAGGGGTCTGCTACCGTAATGGAATGCAAGGATACATGGAGACCCCTCTGCTACGCAGATGTGTTCCATGACCTTGTTCAGGGGCAAGCCCCCGAAACCCCCAAAAGCAAAGGCAAAAGCATGACAGCGATCAAACGTAATAAGGTTTACAAAGTCCGATTTTCTGATGCAGAGGTACAGAAAATCAAAGATGCCAATATCCTAAATATTGCCAAATATCTAAGGGATACTTCACTTGCCCAAATTGATGCAACTCAAGGCAACGCCAAAAAAAAGAATCAGGAAAATCACTACACAAAATTAGACCGTGATTTTTTGCTTGAGCTATCCCGAATTGGGGGCAACATCAATCAGATTGCAAAGGCAATAAATACTGATATCGCAAGCAGTCGCCCCCTTGATGCTGCAAGGCTTTTGCACCTGTTAATAGGGATTGATCAGACCTTAAAGGAATTGAAAAAATGATTGTTCAATTCTTTAGATATGGGAACGGTTTAAGTAAAGGGCCATTGGATTATTTGCTTGGTAAAGACCGTGATCGAGATTATGCAAAAGTCCTACAGGGCGATGTTTCCGAAGTATCTGGATTAATTGATACGTCTCCTTTTGCCAAAAAATATACCAGTGGTTGTTTGTCTTTTTATGAGCATGATTTATCTGACCAGGATAAACAAAAAATCATGCAGGATTTTGAGCAAGCCTTATTCCCTGGCATGGATCAGAGCCAGTACCGTGTCTTGTGGATTGAGCATCAAGACAAATTAAACGAAGAAACAGGGGAGCGAAGATTAGAGCTTAACTTCCTAATCCCTAATGTTGAAATACTTACAGGACAACGTTTACAGCCTTATTATGATAAAGCTGATCGTCCTCGTATTGATCTGTTTAAGAAGATTACAAACTATGAATATCAGCTGCATGATGCAGATGACCCCCTCTATCGCCAAGCCGTTACAACGGCAAAAAACTTGCCTAAAACTGTTAATGAGATCAAGGAAACGCTTGATATTGAAGCAACGAGAGCCGTTGAAAGTGGACTAATTACAGATCGGCAGAGCATGAAAAAATGGCTATTGGATCTTGGTCTTGAAGTCACCAGAGAAACCAAGAAAAGCCTATCCATTAAAAATCCGAATGATGACGAAAAAGCCCGCCCGATAAGGCTTACAGGTGCAATCTATGAGCAAGATTTTAGACTTACAGAAACGAGCCAACAACTTACTATCGCAGCATCAGAACGATATAGACGAGAAGCTGAACAGCGAAATCAGTCAGATATTCAAAGATATGCGGAATACAGTGCAAAGCGAAGCACAGAGCTTGAGCAGCAGTATCGACAGCACCAAAACGGATATACAGCAGAAACAGAGCGAAGCAACGAACGAGATATTGCAGCAGATCGACCAGACTACAGCTCAAACCAAGAAGCAGCAGCAACAAGGCATGACAGCCCTATTGCAAGAACAACAACAGCAGATCAAACAGCTACAAGCGAACTTGCAGCAGTTGAACGGCTTGAGCCAAGAAACAGCCCAAGCAGCCAAATTAAAGAAAACCCTTATTACATCGAATATAGCCTTGATTTCACTGGCATGTATAACGCTTATCAGCAGTATTTGTCTGGGATACGTCAGCAAAAGCAAGTACAGCGACATCACAGAGATGGAGAACAAAGTCCAGTGGCTAAAAAGCCAAGGGGCGAGCCTGAATATTCAGAAGTGTGGGACAGAGAAAAAATGGGACTGGTGCGTCCAGATCGACCCGAAAGCGCAGCAGTACAGCAACAATATGCGAATAGTGCAGGAAACCAATTAAATGAATCTCGAAGCACAGTTATTGCAGATTATCGAGCAGCAACAGCAGCAGCTCAAAGAGCAACAGAAGCAGCAAGAGCAAGCATTACAGCTCATTCAAACGCAGAGCAAAACGATAAGCGAACTAGAGAGCTACTGCAACAAATTGATAACTCACTTCAACATGCTGACCGAGAAAGAAAAAGAGATGAAAAATCATATCAGACAGCTACAGAATCCGAAGCTATCAGAGACTTTATTACAAAACTTGGAGAGCAGCTTAAAACAGCGATTACAGAGCCATTTAGAGCAATTAGTGACTGGGTTAAATCTAAAGAACGAGATCAACGAACTATTGCCAACGATGATCTATACAGAAATCGAGAAGCAGACAGCACCATTGACCCAACAGCTTCAAAGGAAACTAGACTCAGTGCAACAGTATCACGAAAAATTCGAGGGTTTGATCAAACAAATATCTTTAAGGCTTTAGATGAGCTGGACAGACGTAGAGAGTTGCAACTGGAGCAACAACGTAAAAATGACAGGAGTTATTCACCTAGATTTTGATACTTTTTTT
>NZ_VPEY01000056.1:0-4291 GCF_013416935.1 Acinetobacter sp. YH1901141
GCAAATGGGTCTGTGATCAGTGTGACACCCTGACTCAGCAAGCGATGCCCGCCTATGTGATTGATAAAGGCATTGCTTCACCTGAACTGCTCAGCCATGTGCTGGTATCGAAGTATGCCGATCATTTACCGCTGTACCGTCAGCGCCTGATCTATCAGCGGGCGGGAATCGAGCTTTCTAGATCTACGTTATCTCTTGCGAAGCAATGCTTCTCAGATAGGTCGCTGCGGTGTGGAACTGGAACCTCTGGCCAATGCCTTAAAACAGGTAGTGCTGCAACAGCGGGTGCTGCATGCAGATGAAACACCGGTCACCATCATGCGGATGGGTGAGAATGATAAAAAACCGAAGAAAGGTTATGTCTGGGCCTATGCAACAACCCAATATAATCCAATTCAAGCCGTGATTTATGACTTTCAGGATAGTCGTTCAGGCCAGCATGCTGAAGTGTTCTTGAATGGCTGGCAGGGCCATCTGGTCTGTGATGATTACAGTGGTTATAAAGCACGCTTTAATCAGGCGATGTCATTGAGGTGGGCTGCATGGCCCATGCACGTCGTAAATTCCATGAACTGCATGTGACCGGGAAAAGTCAGGTTGCTGAACAGGCCTTAGTGCTGATTCAGAAACTGTATGCGATAGAAGCAGAGCTCAGGAAAAAGACCGATGGTACAGCAGAACAGCGCCGCGAATACCGACAACAGCACAGCCAACCGGTGATGCAACAACTGTATGAATGGCTCAACCAACATTATCTGACAGTGCCATCGAGTTCTCCCACCGCCAAGGCCATCAATTACACTCTGAAGCGTTGGCCAGCTTTAAGCCGCTATCTGGATGATGGCAATCTACCTATTTGCAATAATTGGATTGAAAATCAGATGCGTCCCTGGGCGTTGGGGCGCAAGAACTGGCTGTTTGCAGGTTCGCTGCGCAGTGGTCAGCGAGCGGCAAACATCATGACGTTAATCCAGTCAGCAAAGCTGAATGGCTTGGATCCGTATGCCTATTTAAGTGATGTGCTGAAAAGGCTGCCGACACACAAAGTGACCCAAATTGAAGAGTTACTGCCACACCGCTGGAAACCTAAATCGAATTAAAAAATAGGCATGGGGTTCAGCGGACGCTTACAATTAATCTAATAGAAATCATCTTCTATCGGCTTTTGCTAAATTGGAAAACATTAGCGAACAGCTGCAGAGGGTTTTAGCTAGTCATAATTCATAAAAAATATCGATTGTGTACTGTACTGTAATGTACTAAAATACGATACAGTACAGTACACAATAGGAAATAAACCCATGGCAATCACTAAATCAGATGTGGCAAAAGCCATCGAATCCCTTGCAGCACAAGACTCAAACCCAACTAACGATAATATCCTTGCGGTGCTTGGTAGCGGCTCAAAGACCACTATCAATAAATACCGCAAAGAGATCCTTGAAGAGCAACTGGCGGCAGCCGTTACTACGGCAAAAACTCTGAAAGATGCGGAACTCGTTACCGTGTCACAAGTCATTGCAACCCTATTGCAAGAACGGATTGATGCAGTACAAGGCGGATATGCGGAAACAGTGCAACAACTGGAAAAGCAGCTTGCAGATACCACAGAAAAACTGGAACAGGTGCAAATCAAACTTGATGAACAGGTCAAACAAACTGATGACACCACCGACAAGCTGAAAGTCGCTCTTGCTAGTACAGATAAGGCAAAAGAAGACTACAACGCCTTGCAAGCCAAATATGAACAGCTACTCGAAAAATCAGGCTCGATCAAATATGTGGAATCACAACTCACTAATGCAAATGCACGGATAGCTGAATTAGAAAAACAGATTACAATGCAAAAAGACAAGTAACTGACGATGAAGGCTGACATGCTCCCCATTAAATCACTGGTTTAGTACGGAGTATGTCAACGCTCTTTGGGGGTTACATCATTCAAATTGCTAATTCGCTATGACTGCCTAAGCGAACTAATTTCAAAATTAGTAGTTCACCTTCTTCTGTTTTCTTATAGATTAAAACGAGATCAGGTTTGATATGGCAATCACGATGACCTACCCAATTACTGACCAAAGCATGGTCACGATACTTTTCAGGCAAGGCTTCATCAGCTTGCAATAATTCTAAAACAGTTTGTAGTTCAGCATCTAATGTATTTCGATGCTGCCCTTTTTTCTCACATTTATAGTCTTTCTTGAATGCTGATGTGTACTTAATCGTCCGCATTTAGATCAGCCATCAAATCTTTAACAGAAGTGAAGCTCTTTGCTTTGCTTAGATCTTCTTCCATTGCAGCAATGGTTTCAGGATTGGGCTGCCAAATTTCAAAAGGCAGAGCCTTTTCTTTCGCTACCTTGGTTAACAGCAAGCGAACTGCATCTGAGACAGTTAAGCCCATTGTTGCAAGAACTTCTGTTGCTTCATGCTTAATGTTTTCGTTAATGCGAGTAGTGACTAGTGCATTTGAAGCCATGTTAAGCTCCTATGATTAACATTGTTAATCACACTATATTCTTAGATGAAGAAAAGTTCAATTCGTATAATCGCCATTATGTTAAGTGGATTTAATTAAAGATATAAAACATAATTTTTTTTGAATACTTTTCAATCTTTTAAATGCCAACTTAAGTTACTATAGGCAAATTTTACAATTATTAAATTTATGGGGGAATTCCATGTTTAAAAAGTTGATTGCTGGCATTCTAATTAGCAGTTTTTCATTAGGTTCAACCTATGCTTCTGAGTTGTCTGAGAAAACTAACATTGTTCGAATTATGAATAATTACATAACTTCGATTTCTTGTATGAATGATAAAGTTCAACTAAAAGATATTTTTACGATTGATAAGCCTTCTGAAAATGGTTCAATTTACTATGTCCTTTGGAATGGAGATATAGGATGCAATGGGGGAACAGGAACTCATTCTTATTATGTTTCTGAGGTTTCACGATTTTCACCAAATAGACCATTATTAGTAACAACAAATGATGCTTTTGGTGATAACAACGAAGCTTTCTGGAATACTGATAAAGCTTCAATAAACTACCGTTTTATTCAATCAATGAAACAAGTTAGCCCAAGTGAGTTTGAAATAGTCTCATATGATTATGCTGATGATAAATTCGGTGGTGTGGATCAAGGAAATATGGGCCCAGCTAATAAGTTTCGTTATACAGTTAGCTTTATTGAAGATGAAGGATGGAAAATAACTAAGCAAGTTTTATTGGAACAAAATAAATAAAAAAAGGTTTACTTATTTTTATGGAAATACTTATAAGAGCTAGTAAGTATTTCTAAAATTAACATAATACAGCTTATACGAAATAAAAATGGGAGCCTTAAGCTCCCATTTTTTAAGTAATTTTTTCAAATAAGGCTTGGGTGAGCATCTAAAATTCGAATCAATGTAGCTGCTGGTCCAGTTGGATAGCGTCGTCCCTGTTCCCAATTTTGCAGGGTACGGGGGCTAATATGTAGACGTGCAGCAAATTCATTTTGGCTCAAGCCAGTTTTTTCACGTACTTCTTTAATATCAGGCAATTTGAGTTCTGTAACTCGACTTGCTTTAACTTCTTTACGTTTGATAGCTCCAGCTTCTTTGATTGAAGCAACCAAGTCATCAAATAAGTTGTTATCCATGAAATTGCTCCTTCACGAGTTGGCGCAGAATGGCTGTTTCTTTATCCGTTAAATTATCTTTAACTGATTTTGGATAAGCCACTAAGAAAAAGATTTGATCATCCTCATTTACCCAATAGTAAATTACTCTGATGCCGCCACTTTTACCTTTGTTACCTTGAGCACAACGTACTTTTCGAATGCCACCGCCATTCTTGATTAAGTCACCTTTATCTGGCTGAACCAATAGATCTTGTTGAAGTTGTCGATATTCCTCATCAGATACAAGGTCTTTAATTTGCTTGGTAAAGATGCTGGTTTCAATAAATAACATAGACTTAATGTACGTCAATGGCGTATGTCGATTTTATCAGTTTCGATATCAAAAAACGAGAGCTGTAGACTCTCTTTTCGTATAACCACCATTATGTTAAATGGAAATTTTTATTCCTAATTTATGATTTCAGGGGTATATTTTAATTTTGTCATCGGGGTAGTCTCTCAGAATATTGACTCTCCGACAAACCCGGTACGGTTCAATCTATTGTTATTCTTACCTGAAATTGATGTGAGCTTATAGAGACAAGGTAAATTTGCAAAAGTGCCGGCTATTCAGTGTTCATTGAATGTTTAATTTAATTTATTAAGCTTGACCTTGGAGTGGCT
>NZ_VPEY01000057.1:0-4077 GCF_013416935.1 Acinetobacter sp. YH1901141
CCCCTTTCGGACTTCCAAACTTAATGAAATTAGTTTGGTAAAGTGCGCCATTCTGGAAAACCATTATAGCTTAGGAAGGCATTGAATCTCAATGGCAGGTATCCTATGCTTGAATGGTTTTTTAAAAAGGCAAAATAAATATGAGTTCGACATTAGAAACATTGGAACAGCAAGAAAAAAAGGCTCTTGAAAAGTTGCAGGCGATTAAAGCTAGAAGGCAGGCTCTTGTTAATCGTGAGAAGGCAAAACAGAAGGAACAAGAACGAAAGGATGAAACTAGACGTAAAATTTTACTGGGTTCTTACTTGCTCAAGAAAATGGAAGATGAAGCAGAGAAACAAAAAATACTCGCTGAAATCAACGAGTATTTAACAGAAGATCGGGATAGAAAATTATTTAATCTGCCATAATTAATTTTGTATTGTTTTTAGCATATTGATAGCAAAGGTTACTTTGCTTTCAATATCTTTAAGCACTGTTTTATGATCATTGAAATCATCAAAATGTTTAATCTCAACATCAATAATAGAGCTTAAATATCCAGTCAATATCTTTGCTTTTACTTCATTACTCTGATTGAAAATAACATCATTGAATTTGGCAACTTCTTCATCAAAATTAAAATTATCTAACTCAATCATTATTTAAATCCTGCTTTTTCTAAAAGTGGGTAAAGTTCTCTAAATTTTTCAGGTTGTAAAAGCATTTCAGCAATACGTACAGCAAACTGCTGATAGCTTTCCGTACCTTGCGAATACTTAGACATTTCGGGCATTTCAGACATTTTATTTGCAAATAAATGACGTTGTGCATCGGTCATTTTGATAAACAAGTCAGGCGTGTTTGGATCTCTTTTAGGGTCTATTGTCTTTTCTATTTTGGCTTGTTGCTTTGGTTTGAACTTGAATGAAAAGCCTGTAATAGATCGCCCTGTCTTATGTTGCTCTACTTTGACGGTTATATCGGTATGTTCGTTAATTTGCTTAATTGCTGGGTCTAGGACACGCTTTTTGAAATCGCACATTGCTTTATATTCATTGTCGACCAAGCCAATTCTTGAGCGAAAGTCGTTAATTTCAATGGTTGGGGTTTTTCCTGTACTTCGCCAAGACACTAATAGCTCGTATAAACGAGTAGCGTATAAATTTAAGTTAGCAACTTGCATCAATTCATAGCTAGTAAAATTCTGCTCTAAGCGAGTGATTAACGGCACAATTTCAGGAGCAAAGCGTAACTTAACAATACCTGCACCCTCGACATAGGAAATGCCACTCACCCATCGAATCACACGCTTTTCAGGTTTATTCCGTTTCTCGTCCACTGTCATATACGTCACTTGACGATTAAACAGCGTCATTACTGCATCTGACAGCATTGCATAGGTGTTTTTAACATCAACATGAAAGCGGTCTGCATAGTGTTGGGCGTGAATTTCTAGGAATGTTTCTGTATCTATCCCTTTGCCTGTTTCCCTTGCTTCAATGATGGCTAACAGAATGAGCCGTTGCTCAACTAAGCCCAATGTATAGCTCGCATTTATTAATGAATTATCTTTCACAACCAAGCTCATAATTATTCTTCATTTTGATAATAAAAGGACAAATAGAAAATTATCATTAAAATGACATGTTGTAAATAGTCATTTTAAGCAGGGTAAATGTCCGTTTATAGCAGGGTAAATGTCCGTTTATAGCAGGGTAAATGTCCGTTTATAGCAGGGTAAATGTCCGTTTATAAGAGATGAAAGCCTTGCTAGGCTTATGTTTCAGAGGACTTAAAAGCATTTAAAAGCTCTTAAAAGAATTAAAAGCCCAAAACTTTAAAAAAACCTGTGGAAAACTGCCCTATGTTTTCGCTTCGCTCAAACTCTATTGCTGTTCGCTATCGCTCACAGCTTTGGGGCAGTTTTTGGCTATTCCTGTTTGAGATACCAATTCAGCAAAAGCAACTATGAATTCGCTTCGCTCATATTTTTTGAAAAGCAAAAGCTCCAATACTTCGCTCGTAGGCACTCGCTAAACACAAGGGACTAGGCTCAAAAAAAAGCAAAAGCGGTTTTTCAGAGGGTCTAGGCGCAACTTTTCATTGTGTCGCTCGTAGACACTCGCTAATAAATACTTGTTATTGTTTATGTTTACCGATTTTGTACTGTACTGTACTGTACTAAAATACGATACAGTACAGTACACATACTTTTTTATTGTTTAGATAGGCTTAATTAAAAGACAAAAAAGATAATCTTAAATTTTATACAAGGATGTTTTTAAGCGTTTTTAGCCATGTTTTGAATTGCAGCAGTACTCCGCTATGGAAAACTGTTAAAGGTGGCTGTAATCGCAAAATATGGAGTTTTAGAGCTATCTTTTAATCTCATTGTCCTGTGATTTCCCTGTTTTTCGATTAATTTCGATATTTTCAAGGATTTTTACCTGATTTTCAGTGTATGTGAGCGTGTACTCTTTCCCTGTTTTCAGGTCTTTTATTTGAGGATGATAAACAAGCCCATCTTTTGTGCTTTGAACTGTGCCTTGAGTACCTGACTGTAGGACTTTTCCATAATAAGAATTATTGGTTTTAGCCAAAATTGAAATATTAGGGTTGAGTTGCTCTTTTGCTTGTTCTAGCTGTCTTTCTTGTAGGTATTTTTCAGCGTTTCGGGCATTTAACGCCATATTTGGCTTGTTGCGCTCAATAATCGCTATAGCTGTTGCTCGATGCTCATCTGTTACGCCTGACTCTTTGAATTTTGCAAAGTTTGAGCGCATTTCTTCGTACTGCCTAACTTCTTGGGCAATTTTGGCTAGATGTTCTTTTTTGCCTAAAAATAAAGGGGTTTTGGCTCGCATATCCTCAATTTTGGCTAACCATGTTTTTGCATCTTCGATCTGTTTTGCTTGTTGTTCCTGAAAAACCTTGTTAGCGGTGGTTTCAATAGCGGTCTTGTACTTGGCTATAGCGTTTCGGGCATCTGTGGCGGTGGCTTTCTGCGGCTGCTCCAGTGGCTTGATAGGTTGCTGTTCTAATTGGCTGCGCTCTAATTTTAGTTGGCTTAATCTGCGCTCTTCTAAGATGATTTCTTGGTCTAAGCCCTTAATAATCTGTTCATTTGCCAATTTTTCAGCATTTCTCGCCCTGATTGCATCGTTTTCTAGTGCAACGGTTGGCATGATGATTTTCGGATTACGCTCTTCAACTGGTTTTAATTGTTCACGTTCGTATCTACGTTTCATTGCTGTAACTGCAACGCCTTCATGCCATGTGGCTTCTAAATCAATTCCTCGGTCTGCATAGCTGCGGTGATCTATACGGGCATCAAAGTTATTTTTTTCTAGGTAGTGATTTGCAAGATCGGCAAAGTCTTTACGCCAAGCTGCAACCGTTTCGGATGATTTCTCTTTATTGAAATCACGAAATTTATTTTTAGAAAACTCGCCTGTGTCTTTGTCTAGCTGTCGGCTCGTAAACAGAATATGAGCATGATAGTTTCGTTCATCACTTCCACCCCTTGTATGCGGGGCATGAATGACAGCATCAACGATGACGTTATGACGCTCTACAATCTTTTTGCATAAATCATCTAGGAGCTGTTGGCGTTGTTCTGCGTTTAGCTCTTGGGGAAAGGCAATTTCAAACTCTCTTGCTAGGACTGAGTTTTTACGGTTCTCAACTTTTTCAACGATGTTCCAAAGGCTTTGACGGTCTAAGAGTTCTGCTTTTGCATTGTCAGGAGCATAGATTTTTTTAAACTCTACGCCTGTCTTTCTTGTGTAATCCTGCTCTTGCTGTTGTTTTTGGTCTATCAATTTTTCACCTGAGCGATAGGCAGCAGCAGCTATGGCACTTCGCCCATCTGCTCGACTGATCGCTTTAACTGAAAAGTGATAAATTGCCATTTTCTTTTTTGTCTTTTCTCAACAACAACAAAATAATTTTATGGGGTAAAGGGGTATCCCCTTTCGGACTTCCAAACTTAATGAAATTAGTTTGGTAAAGTGCGCCATTCTGGAAAACCATTATAGCTTAGGAAGGCATTGAATCTCAATGGCAGGTATCCTATGCTTGAATGGTTTTTTAAAA
>NZ_VPEY01000058.1:0-3422 GCF_013416935.1 Acinetobacter sp. YH1901141
ATGAGGCATGTTCCGCGTCCTTGCAATACTGTGTTTACATACAGTCTATCGCTTAGCGGAAAGTTCTTTTACCCTCAGCCGAAATGCCTGCCGTTGCTAGACATTGCCAGCCAGTGCCCGTCACTCCCACTCGATTGTAAACAAGCACACAAAACCCTTTAGTGACAACAATTTGCAAGAACTATCAGGCTCAGTGCCATGAAAAATACCATGACCAGATCATGAGGTTGAACACGGCTTGCGCCGGCAGCGTTCACGCTCCTGGTCGGCGATCTCGCCCGGCTGCAATGCTAGCTCAGCATCGGTCATGCGCTCCAGCACGTCGCGTAGGCGGATGGTGCAAGGAATGGGCGGCAGCTCGAACTCATAGCCGCCGGCGATCATTTCGGCCGCAATCTCCTCGGTGATGAAAAACGGCTCGTCGTCTTGGTTCGGCTTCTTCATGCCCTTTCCTCCTGGCGCTCATCCTGGCCGACAGCGGCCAGGGCATCGGCTTCCGTCAATGCGTCCTCCACGAACGCGCCGTGCTGCTTCGCTTCGGCCTGGCTGACCTCGGCCCATATCCGTTTCACCTGGGCCGCACTGTACCCGGCCAGCTCGGCGGTCTTGTTGATGCTGTAGCCGGACTTGCGCAGCGCGACAACTTGGGCGCGGCGCTTCGGATCAGCACGGCGGCCCTTGTACCGCCCGGCCTGGCGGGCCAACTCAATGCCTTGGCGCTGGCGTTCGCGCCTGTCCTCGTAGTCGTCGCGGGCCATCTGCAAGGCCAGGCGAAAAAGCATGATCTGCACGGCTTCCAGCACGATCTTGGCGACGCCCTGGGCCTCGGCCGCCAGGTCGGATAGATCGACCACGCCAGGGACGGCCAGGCGTGCGCCTTTGGCCTGTATCGAGGCCACCAGGCGCTCGGCCTCGGGCAAAGGTAGGCGGCTGATGCGGTCGATCTTCTCGGCAATGACCACCTCGCCGGGCTGTAGGTCGCCGATCATGCGCAGCAGCTCAGGCCGGTCGGCGCGTGCGCCGGATGCCTTCTCACGGTAGATGCCGGCGACGTAGTAGCCGGCGGCCTTCGCGGCCGTAGTGATCGCCTCTTGGCGTTCCAAGTCCTGCGCGTCGGTGCTGACGCGCAGATAGACCCGCGCCACCATCGGCGCGGCTACTGGCTTCGTCCTGCGCATACTTGCGGGCTCCTTTGGGCATACTCAAATGCACCCATCTTAAACTGGCAGCTAATGTACAAAAGTTGATAGAAGCACACAAGTTCAATTTTGCACTTCTGCCCCACTATTGCAAAACTGCTTGTTAGTAGCCGTTTTTTCTTACTGTTTATAGATTCAATAATTTTTGAAACGAAAAATTGGGACTAAACATTTCGGTTTCGTTTTCTGTCGATTCGTCCTGCGTATCTTTTGCATAAACAAACATTTGTTGTTCGTAGTTTTCGATGGCATTTTCAATACTTGTAAATTCTCCGTTTGTAAGGTTTTCAGACAATATCAAAGCATCCAATAATCCCGTATTTACACCCTGTCCTGCAAAAGGCGACATCAAATGAGCAGCATCGCCAATCATTGTTATGGGTAATGGACGGTTACTTTTCCAATCATTGTTCAAAGGAAATTTCCTTGTGGGCAAGCATTGAAATGTTGATACCGAACGTATTAATTGTTTGTAAACTTCACTCCATTTGGAAAATCTTTTCAATAAAAAATCGGCAACGCTGTTTCTGTCCTGAAAATCTAAGGGAATTTTATTTTTCCATTCATCGGGCGTTTTAAAACTAATTCCTAAATACAATGCACCATTATTATTGGGATTGGCAAACAATAAAATGCCCTGATGTCCCGCCATTAATCGGTTGCCGTTGCATAGCTGAAAAAATCCGGGACAGTTTATTTCCGGTTGAAGAATATCAGCTTGGATGTTGAAAGTACCGGTTTCTTCAACTTGCGTGTCGGTAACAAAGCTCCTTATTTTCGACATTCCACCATTGGCAAGAATAACCAAATCTGCTGTTTCACTCGGTTTATTCTCAAAAGTTAGTGTCCACTTCTTCTTACCAGGTTCAAGCATAACAAGTTTTCTATCCCAAATAACCGTGTCGTTTTCTAAACTATTCAACAAGATAGCCCTTAAGTCATTTCTGTTTATTTCAGGATTGTCAAATCGATTTTCGGGCTTTACATTTTTTGTGGATAAAATATTGCCTTTTTCATCAGCAATATTTACACCCATTGGTAAGGCTAAGTCATAATAAGTTTGTAACAATCCCGCTTTTTTCATTGCTTCCTGACCTGAACCTTTGTGTAGGTCAAGGGTTCCACCAAAAATTCTTGCCTCTCGGTCGTTGTCTCTTTCGTAAACTGAAACGTCTATGCCGTTTTGCTGTAATAATTTTGCCATAGTCAGTCCAACGGGTCCACCACCAATTATTGCAACGTTCTTATCACTAAGTAAATTCATTTGTTTGTCCGTATCTATTCGCATTGTCATTCAAAAATGGCACATAACAAGTGGCTATACGCCAAATGGCGTATATATCCACTATATCTTATTTTGCTAAACCTTTCATTATCAGTGACAAATCCGTTTTCAACCGTTTACCGTTCGTTTCTACTCTCTCAAAAGGATTTATATTCATAGTGCTTTTTGTTAAGTTTTGCTCAAATATACAAATCCTTTCTATATATCTAACAAATCCATCGGACTTTTTAATTGTTCCATTCCCTTGGTGGTAATATGTGTATAAACCTCAGTTGTTTTACTGCTTGAATGACCTAACAACGATTGAATATAACGTAAACTCGTACCATTCTCAAGCAAATGCGTTGCAAAGCTATGTCGTAAGGTATGTACAGTAACTTCCTTTTGAATCTTTGCTTTTAAAACAGCTGCTTTAAAAATGTTTTGAATACTTCGGCTTGAGTATGCGCCACCTTTTTGACCTTCAAATAAATAATCTTTTGGTTTATATTCCATAAAGTATGTTCTTAAAATAATTAATGTTTTCTCAGATAAAATGGTATAACGATCTCTTTTTCCTTTTGACTGTTCTATACGAATTTGCATGCGCTTGGAGTCAATGTCTTTTATTTTCAGGTTTATACATTCAGAAATGCGCAAACCTGCCGAATAAATAGTCATCAGAATAGCCTTGTGTTTCACGTTTTCAATAGCGCGTAGTACCCGAATGGTTTCTTCTTCACTCATCACAACAGGAAGTGTTTTTTCTTTTTTTGGTCTTTCGATGAAATATGTTTTCCGTTGTCCACCCAAAACACGTTCGTAATAAAACTGGCACTGTTGCAAAGTTAGCGATGAGGCAGCCTTTTGTCTTATTCAAAGGCCTTACATTTCAAAAACTCTGCTTACCAGGCGCATTTCGCCCAGGGGATCACCATAATAAAATGCTGAGGCCTGGC
>NZ_VPEY01000059.1:0-3296 GCF_013416935.1 Acinetobacter sp. YH1901141
GCATGTTCCGCGTCCTTGCAATACTGTGTTTACATACAGTCTATCGCTTAGCGGAAAGTTCTTTTACCCTCAGCCGAAATGCCTGCCGTTGCTAGACATTGCCAGCCAGTGCCCGTCACTCCCACTCTATTGATGTGTGCTTAAAAAACAGGAGGGTTTAACTTGGTAAACTATACATACTCATTAGGAGTTTACCATGAGCAAGAAACAGAAGACTTACACCGCAGAATTTAAAGCTGAAGCCATAAAAGCCATTGAAGAGAACCAAGGTAATGTATCGGAATCCGCTAGACAACTTGGCATTTCAATGCAAACCCTTTCGAACTGGAATAACAAAGCAAAGGCTGGAACTTTAGCAGGCACAAAACAGTATTCGCCCGATCTAAACGCCTTACTCGAAGAAAATAAGAAGCTTAAACAACAGCTCAAAACAGCTGAAATGGAACGTGAATTTTTAAAAAAGGCAGCAGCGTACTTTGCCAAAGAAAGTCAGTGAGGTACGCCTATATGAAATCGCAAAGCCACTTATTTCCGATTATTTTAATGGCTCGATTACTTCGTGTATCCGTTTCTCGCTTTTATGATTGGCTAAAGCGAGGCATGAGTAAAAGATCAATTCAGCGAAATCAGCAGACAATTTTGGTCAAAATAGCCCATGAAGAAACCAAACAAAGCTATGGCTATGTTCGATTAACCAAGCATTTACAAGCGCAAGGTATCAAAATAAGTACGTATGCTGTGCGCCAAATAAAAAAATCAAATCAGTTGTATTGTAAGCGCCATAAGCGTTTCAAAAGAACCACGAACAGTGATCACAACCGTTCTATTTATGACAATTTACTCAAGCAACAGTTTTCAATGACGAAGCCTAATCTTGCGTGGTCGAGTGACATTACCTACATTTGGACGGCTGAGGGCTGGTTGTACTTGGCAGCTGTCAAAGATCTTTACACGAAACAGGTTGTTGGCTATAGCTTAAATGAGCGCATGACAGCCAAGCTTGTTTGTGATGCATTGAATATGGCTATTCGCAATCAGAAACCTGCTAAAGATCTCATTGTACATTCAGATAGAGGCAGCCAATATTGCAGTAATGAATATCGAAACTTACTTGAGAAATTTGATTTTCAGGGTTCAATGAGCAAAAAAGGCGACTGCTTTGATAATGCACCGATAGAGAGTTTCTGGGGCATACTCAAAAATGAACTAGTCCATCATCGCAACTACAAAACAAGGGAAGAAGCCAAAGCGGATATTACAAAATATATAGAGTTATTTTATAATCAGCGAAGAATTCAAAAAGGCTTGGATTTTAAGACACCAAATCAAATGGCAGAAGACTTTTATCGGTTAGCTGCCTAGAATCTCCCAAGTGAAAGTCTCCTGCTAATTCAGCACACATCACTGTTGATAAATTTTCTAAACAAAAAGGATCAAACTAATCTATAAGCTTTGTGGGTTAGAAAAAAAATAACTCACTTTGCATTGATCATATTTAAATTCTTGTTTTATCCATAGCACTAACCTATTAATTTTAAAAAATAATAGGTACTGGCTAAATAGCAAATCGATACATATCTTTTTCATAGAGGAAATATGATTTTAGTAAGTTCTTGTCTGGCTGGCTTAAAGGTACGTTATAACGGGACGCATAGCTTAAACGAAAAAATCGAAAAATTAGTCAAAGATGGAAAAGCTACTATGGTATGTCCAGAGATTCTTGGCGGTTTATCAACACCACGCGAACCTGCCGAGATTTCGGGAGGTAATGGCGATGATGTCTTAGATGGAAAAGCCTGTGTAATTGAAAAATCAGGAAAGGATGTGACTTCAATCTATATTGAAGGGGCATATAGAACTTTAAAAAAAGTTCAATTATTAAAAGCTACTCTGGTAGTGCTTAAAGAAAATAGCCCTTCATGTGGTAGTTCAATGATTTACGATGGTCAATTTAATGGGAATAAGATCTATGGCAATGGAGTTACCTCCGCTTTGCTTAAACGTCATAATATAAAAGTCATTTCAGAAGAAACTTTTTGGCAACTTTTACCCTAGTTCCTCCGCTTTTATTTAAAATCTTCATGCAACTCCAACCACGCCCCCCTTTGCAATATCAAGTCTCTTCGGTATTTAGAGATATAGTGAGGTAATAATCTAAGAAGCATATCCATTACTTCCACATCAGTTAAAAAGTAGTGGTTCAATTTTATGCTGTAATTCTTTAACAATTTTAGCAAGCTGATCATGTAAAACTAACCAACATTGCTCATGACCTTGCCCAATATATTCATCTATTATGAGTTGCAAAATGTCTTGATCTATCTGACTTAAGAATTCTAAAAACCATGTCGCAGCAACATCCTTGGCAACTATTGTTTTATGATCTAATGTATAAGCTATACGGCATAGCGCTAAAATTTGATTACATTCATCCTGATCGTCTTTCCAATGAGCAATAATTTGTGGATAAGTTTTTTGCATGGCAAATATTAATTGTTCATAGCTAATTGGATTTAACCAATCGCAAATATCAGGTCCAAAGATAGTAATGTTATGTAATTGGGCAGTTTTAAGTAAAATACTAATATCTGGATCAGATTGACTATAAAGTAATTCACCTTTGAGTAATTCTTCTCTCAACCACTCGCCATATTGTAGCTGATATGTATATGGATGATTTTTATTGGTAATACTCCCTTTTTCTAATATCGTAATTTCTAAGGCACGCGCTGTAGCATGACCAATCGGAACAGATATATTTAGAAAATTCTGCGCTAATTGTTTTCTTTCCTGATCGGTAATTTCACGTTCAATAATAACTAAAATATCAAGATCACTTTTATGTTTTAAACCACCATCAACATACGAACCATATAAATAAATAGCATAAAGCTTATCTTTAAAATTTTTTTGTAAAAGCTGTTTTACACTTTCAACTTGGCGACACTCTTCATCATTTAAGCTTTGCATATGATTTTTAATTTAAAAAAATAAGTAATGAATTCATAGAGCATTATACAGAATAAGTGTAAATAATTTAATCAATTAGTAAATAACATACTATTTTTACAATATATTTACTTTCAATATAGAGTTTAATACATAAAACTCTATCAATCAAAAAAAGCTTGAAACAACATCTGAATAGTAAGAGTCATTTCCTCCTCACTTAGAGATGGATCCGGAAATTTGAACAACTCCTATAAGTGATACTCTGCTCCTCAAATGATGTTATAAACATCAATATATGGAGTATTTTATGGCACGTAGACCAAGAAGAAATCATTCAAACGACT